>CAYPNZ010000028.1:0-13314 GCA_964411845.1 uncultured Anaerolineaceae bacterium | reverse complement strand
CAAACGTAACTGTCGCTCCAAGCGTAACTATCGCTCCAAGCATAACTGTCACTCCAAATATACCCGTCGCTCCAAGCGTAACTGTCGCTCCAAATATATCCGTCCGCGCCGATAATATAATAATTGCCTTCTTCATCTTGGTTGGCACGTCCGCCGTAATGTTCGATGCCCGCCAAATCTTTATCAATATCCAACCCGCGGTTGGCACAATCGCTTGCCGTGCTGTGCAGGGCACGATACGCATTTACCTGCCCCGCCCCTTGCTGGAAGATACTGTATGCCAGGTTGCCTTCTTCATCTACCGCCGGTTCCGCCGATGCCATCAAACGGCATTTCACTTGGTCGGGTGTAAGCCCGGGGTCGGCATCGAGCATCAACGCCACAATACCGGTTACCACTGCCGCCGCCTGCGACGTACCCGACATTGTGAAATGGTTGTTGTTGGCAGCATATTCCGGGTGCAGTTGCGCCAACTCCGCGTATGACGGCATAAACCCTTCGATGTGCCCGCCCGGCGCAACAATTTCAGGTTTAACAAAGCCTTCCACGGTGGGACCCGCCGATGAAAATGATGCCAAAATATCATCGGTTCGGTCTTTCGGGGTGTAGTTATCGGACGATGCGCCCACGGTGATGATGTACGGTACATTCCCCGGCACACCGATGGTCATTGCGTCCGGTCCGCGGTTGCCCGCCGATGCCACCACCACAATGCCCGCCTGCCATGCCCGCATCACCGCTTGGTTGAGCGGGTCGTCCCAATAATATGATTGCGGCGGGGTGCTGAATGACATATTGATGACACGAATGTTATAGGTATCTTTATTTTGTACAATCCAGTCAATGCCGCGGATGATGTCGGCATACGAGGCGGCGCCGTTGGCATCAAAGGCTTTGACGGATGCCAACCGGCTGTTGGGTGCAAGCCCGACATATCGTTGAGTGGCATCTTCTTCGGCGTTAACCGCAACACTGGTAACGTGCGTGCCGTGCCCGTTTTCTTCCGTGCTGACACTGCCGTTGACCTGATCTATCGTATTGCGAAGGGCATTGTACATCACCCGCATTCGAGGATAGCCATTTGCGGTGTAATCAATATCGGGATGTTTCCAGAAGCCGGTATCAATAATGGCGATGGTGACATTATCACCCATTTCACCTTCATCGTGAACTTTGTCTGCATCAACCAAATTGGCGGCATTGGTGATATACGCCGGATTCGGCAAGATTGTCCCGTCATAAGTTATCTGCACATCATCAATGTAAATGGCATCACCTGCGGGGTCGGGAGAGAAGTTTGCAGCAAATCGAAGTCGGGTTTTTGAACTGATGTATGGTGTCAAATCAACTTCGGCGGTCAAATAATCGGCATCGCCAATCCCCCCGCCGCTAATTTTCAAAACACGTTTTTCAACGGCATCGCCGTCAATCAACGCATAAACCGATAAACTGTCATTCGCTTCGAGATTCTCACGGCGATATTTGAAAGTAAGCGTGGCATAAGTAGCGCCGTTTAAATCTACTTCGCGCAACGCGGCACGGTTATCGGCATTGATGCGCAACGCAAATCGGTTGTTTCTGTCTGCCACCACTGCTACATTCCCCGCTGCGGGACCATCATACTCGGACCAATCTGCCCAACGCCCCACCCAACTTTGTGAGCCATCATTTTCCGAAAATGTCACGTCGTTAAATTCATCGCGGACGGTCATTTCCGTGTTTCCGGAAGGTGACGGTGTAGCCGTGGCAATCGGTGTGGGTTCGGGAGCAGGGTGCGAATCAACCGTCACATATTCTACCTGCACATTATCAACATCAAATTCCACGGCATCGCTCAAATCATCAGACGTTCTAAAGCGAATTACCGTATCGGGACTGATGTACTCGGATATATCGAAACTAATCGGGGTAAAACGCCTATCTTTGCCTTTGCCGGTAAAATGTGCCACATCATCCCAAGTTTGCCCGCCGTCCGCCGAAATTTCAACGGCAACAAAATCCCGTCTCAAATCTCTCTTGCGCAAGTAATCAAACTTTAGGGTTGCTTGTATTGCGTCAGACAAATCCACGGCGCGTCTAATTTCATGCTCATCGCCGGACAGCGCCAGAAAATGATTGCCATTTTGAGATTTGATTCTTATCTTGCCCTTGCCGGGGTGGTCGTCGTCATCTACTTCCTTCCAATTGTTTTTCCACGGATGCTTACCGTCATTTTCGTTGTAATTACCGGATTCAAACGTGTCCAGCACTGTGACGGCATCATTATCGGTATTTACTGACGGTGCGGGGGTTGGGGTTGGGGTCGGCGCGGGCACAAAATCGGCATTGAGTGAATATTCAATTTGAACATTGTCAAGATAGAATTTTTTGCCCCCCAATTTCCGAGAACTCGAAAAACGGATAACTGTGTTCGCGCTGATGAAATCGGAAATATCGAAACTATCCGACAGCATCTGACGGTCTTTTTGATTGCCGGTATAACGGGTAAGTTCATGCCAAGTTTGCCCGCCGTCCGCCGAAATCTCCAGCGCCACATATTCGTGTTTCAATTTGTCTTTTCGACGGTAATCGAAAGTCAGCGTGGCGGTTTCCGCGCCGGACAGATTGACCGCACGGGAAATTGAACGGTTCTTCCCCCTGAAAATCAGGTAACCGTGTTTGTTGATTTTCACCTTTCCCTTGTTGGGTTTGTTGTCATCGTTGCCTTCAATCCAATCGCCTGCCCAGTTGACCGTACCGTTATTGTTGCCATACGATACATCGTTGAATTCGTCGCGGACGGTTTGGATTGCGGGGGATTGCGATACCTGCACCACCGTATCGTTATACAGATGCAAACCGTCCATTCGAGCAAGTTCGGCGCGTTGAGCGGATGTTAATTTCGCGCCAACCGCGTTGATGATGTTCAGCCGATGCGTAACTTCGCCGCCGACACGCGCCACGGCATTGACGGCGGTATCTATGTCGGCGGCTTGAACAATGACGTTTTGCGCCGGCTCGACAGGCATCCCGGCAGTGGGAATCTGCGCTATTGCCACCAACATTACAATAACTGATAAAACAATAATGATAAAACCGGGCTGAAAATGCCGCTTTAAATTTTCCCTCATCCGAACCTCCGGGTAAACCGAGAACAATAACAAATAATTATGCCATGTTCATTTTAACAGGTTCGTGGTGCGGCGTATATGAAAAAAACGGGTGTTGTGTGTGAGTTACGTGCGAAAATGAAAATTTGGGGAGATTATACCGCTTTAATTGCTAATCTGTTTTTTAATAACTGCTCCACGCGCTCAATATCCAAATTTGCGCCCAAACGCATAAACACTTCTTTGGCAACCCGCAAATTTTGATAGGCTTGGGATTCATCGCCTTCATCCAGTGCCAGCCGCCCTTTTGCGAAAATGACTCGCGCCATTTCCAGTTCATCCGAGCCTTTTGCCAACAGGTTGTCAGCCGTTTCCAGCACCGCCCGCGCCGCCGAAAATTGCCGCTTCTGCCGCTCAACTTCGGCAATCACCCGCCATGCAGCCGATTCCATCACCCGGTTGCCAATTTTTTGCGCTTTGGCAATTGCTTTTTCCGCAACGCCCTTCGCTTCATCCAACGCCGATTGCGCCAGATGCAATTCGGCTTGGACACAGTAAATTTCCACTTTTGTATCTTCCGCGCCAATTTCTTCCGCTTGCGCCAAACTTGATGCCAATGCTTCTTTTGTTTCATCAAATCTTTCTTGAAGCAAATAAACTTGTGCCAGCCCAACGGTTGAGTTGGCAACATGCCAGCCGATTTCAAACGGAATGGCAATTGCCAAACTCTTTTTAAAGTACCGTTCGGCGGTTTGCAGCTCGCCTTGGTCGCGCGCCAGTGTGCCGAGATTGTTGTACACAATTATTACGCCTTCCACATCGCCCATTTCTTCTCGCAGGGCGAGGCTCCGCTCAAAAAACGAACGGGCTTTGTTCCAGTGCCCGGCAGATACCGCCAAAACACCGAGGTTGCTCAACGAGCCGGCTACCCCCCAGGTGTATCCCACCTGCTCGCGGAAAACCATTGCCCGCATGGTGTGGTGCAGTGCCATCGTCCAATTTTGCTGGCGATAGAAGATGCCGCCCAGCAAATTTTCCGCGAATGCCATTTCGCCCAGCGCGTTTATTTGCTGCGCTTCCGCCAAACTTGTTTCGGCAAGTTCTCGCGCCGAATCGAATTTGCCCTGCACCAAATATACCAACGCCAAGCCGGTTAGGGCACGAACACGCTCAAGTTGCAGTTCCGCCGTGCCCGTCATCGTTCCCGTCAAATGCAGCACCTGCTCGAAGTGGGCTACCGCTGTCGGGTAATCGCTTTGTTTGCGCGCGGTTTCTCCCCAACGGCGATGCAATCCCACGGCGCGAATGTCCGGTTTTTCAAACAACGGTAACAACCGTTCCGCCTGCTCGAAAGCGGCAATTGATTCGGCGTATTTCCCCAAACTGCGATACACATCTCCCAAACCAATTGCCACCCGCCAGCGCAGGTCAACCGGAATGCCGGACAGGGTAGACACAATTTCTGCGGCTTGGCGAAAATACGTCACACTTTCATCGTTGGCAAAGCGTGCCGCCGCATGCTCTCCGGCGCTCACCAAATATGGCAAGGCGCGCGCCATATCACCCGCTTGCGTAAAGTGATGCGCCAGTATTTCGGCATGGTCATAGGCGCGCTCACCCCAGTATGCCAGCAGTGCCGCTGCCGCTTTTTGGTGCAGTGTTTGACGCTGTTTTTTCAAAATGGCATGATATGCCACCGTTTGTATCAGCGAGTGATTGAAAAACCATTCGCCTTCTGCGCCGCGCCGCACCAGCAGCCGAGATTCAAGCCGCGACAGTGCCACCCCGGCTTCGACGGGGGCAACCAGCGTTTCCAGTACCGATGCATTGAACGGTTCGTCAACCACAGCGGCGGCATGCATCACTTGCTTCAATTCGGGGGGGAGAACATCAATTCTGGAACGAATGAGCGTTTCCAACGATGACGGTAATGCGCTCTCATCGATTTTCACATCAGGGTTGATATGCCATTTTCCGCCGTAACGCTGTAAATATCCCTGCTCGATGAGCATTCGGACAAATTCTTCGATGAAATACGGATTGCCCGCGCTGCGGTCAAGAATCAATTTTTGCAAATTGTCGGGAAGTTCCAATTGCGGCAGCAGATGGTGAATCAGGGTTTCGCTTTCATCCTGAGTTAAACGTTCCAGCCGAAAGCGCATCGTTTGCAGCGGCATTAAACTTTGCGCTTTTACCAAACGGTCGTTCGGGGCATCGCTGCCCTGACGGCGCTGGGCACACACAAATAACACGGGCGATGTGGCAACCAGCGTCATTAAAAACTGTATCAATTCTGCCGAGATGGGGTCAATCCAGTGCAAATCGTCAAAAACAACTATCATTGACCGGTGACGCAAAATGCCTTGAAACAGCCGCCGGAATGCCACAAAAATTTGCTGCCGCAACTGCTGGGGTTCCAGCGCCAGCAGCCGCTGCCCGCCCGCATCGGTGGGCGGCACACCCAACAGCGTTTCCATATACGGGCGCGTCATCTGTACGGTGGGCGGCAATTGTTCATATCGGCGGGTGATGCGTTCACGCACAATATCGGGGGTATCGTTCGGGGCAATACCGAAGGCTCTCCCGAGCAAATCGGTAAAAACGCTGAATGCCTGACCGCTTTTCTGCGGCGAACATTTTCCCGTCCACAAAATGGTATCGTCTTTAACGGCGGCATCGGTAAATTCTTGCATCAAACGGCTTTTGCCGATGCCGGGTTCACCTTCCAACCAAATTAAACCGCCGATGCCCTGAGGCAACTGGTCTGCCAGCGAAAACATTTTTTCCAATATTTCCGCGCGTCCCACCAGTTTTGCACGAATGCCCGGCACGCCGCGCGCCGGGTCGGGTTCTTCTCGAAAACCGGCAAATGCCCATACCGTTTCGCCGATGGGGGTGGTATTTTCCGCCGAAATCGGTTCAAAACGGAACACACGCTCGGTGGCATGCCGCACAATATCGGTTGCCCACAGTTTTCCGGTGGGAACCACTTGCGCCAGTTGCTGTGAAAGTTGCACAATTTCGCCGCGAACCACAAATTCGGTATGATGCCGCGACCCCATTTTTCCGGCGATAACCTTGCCTTGGCTGACGGTTGCGCCGTATTCAAACGGAAAATCATTGTCGGTGCAGAAGGTGTGTACATAATCCAGCATCTGCAATCCGGCATACACGGCGCGCTCGGAATCATCTTCATAGGCAACGGGTGCGCCGAACACCACCATCAACCCGTCGTGGCGACGGGTGAGCCTGCCCTGAAATTCATCGGCAATAACGGTAATTTGCGGGATGACGGTTGACATTGCCTCAAACACCGCTTCCTCATCGGCGGTTGCGGGCGGCGATAATTTCAGCCACAGTACGGTTACCGTGTGCCATTCCGCTGCCGGTTGTTCCGCCGCGCTGCCGGTGGGCGCATCTGCCGGCAAGTGTGCATCAATTTTGCTCTGCAATGCCGTCAGTTCATTTTGCACCGTATCCAATTCGGTTTGGGCTTGCTGTTCATCGTATGCCGCCCCCAATCGCTCAAAATGTTGATGCGCTTCTTGCAACACGGCGCGGGCTTTTAAAAGTGTTTCGTGCCGCACTGCCGCATTCTGTTGAGCCTGCCGGCGGTACATTTTCCCCGTTTCCAAAAGGGATAGTCCCTGCCAATAGACGTTGTTTATTTGCAAAAACAGGTCAGCCGCTTCACGGAAGAAAACCTCCGCCTCAAAATAATGTTCGGCACGGGTGTGCAGAATGCCCAATGCCCATCGAACCTTCGCCTCTTGCTCGATGAGGTTTGCTTTTTGCGCCAGTTGCAGGGCGCGTTCTGCCGTGCGGATGCCTTCTGCGGCATCACCTTCGCCACCCTGCACCAGCCCCAGCAGCCAACTTGCCTGAATCACCAGTTCATCGGTAGCGCCGTGTTTCAGCGACAGCACCGTTTCGATATGATGGCGGGCAGTGGACAAGTCGTTGTGCAACAGGGCGTAATGCGCCAACCCCACCCGAGTCCACGCAATACCGAATTCATCGCCAAGCCGCTGACTGATTTCCAACCCGCGGGTGAAATCGCGTTTGGCGCGGTCATGGTCGCCCATTGATTGCCGCAACAAGCCCAGATTGTACAGATTCAACACCAGTTCGGGAATGTAACCGTTTTCTTGCCGCAAGGCATACGCCCGTTCCAAATATTTAATGGCTTTTTGCCATTTTCCTTTTGAATAATGCAGAATGCCCAAGTTGGCACACGCGGTTGCCGTACCCCACGCATACCCCAATTGTTTGTAGCGGTCTAAACTGAGCGAAACATAAGTGATGGCTTTTGCCTGATTTCCCCATTGCCAGAATATTCCGCCCAGCGTGTTGAACAGGCTCGCCAAAACGATGGGGTTGTCGTGTTGGCTGCTGTCTGTGTCCAGCGTAGCCCAACTTGCCAGCGAAAATGCCTCATCCAAATTACCCTGCCGAAACCGCACCCACGCCAACCGCTCGATGAGCAGATACCACAGCGCCGAATGTCGCTGGGCTTGCCCCTCGCCCAGAGCATCCAACCCCGCCTGCAAATGTGATACGGCTTCGTCCAGCACCCCTTCCCGCGCCCGGATGTCTGCCAACTCGCGCAAGCCGTTCACCAAAACCGGTAAAATTGTTTGCGATGGCATTTTTAAACTTTTGAACAGTAATTGCTGCAATGCCGATTCTAAAATTTCGCTGGCTTCGGCATATTGTCCGGTGAATTTCAGCGCCTGCCCCAATTCCAGTTGAACGAGCCATTTTCTTTCGGCGGCGGTTTTTTCGTTTTCCAACAGCGACAGTGCCTGCCGGTAATATTGAATTGCCACTTCATTCGCGCTGCGATGCATGGCGCTTTTGGCGGCGGCAAGCAAATGCGGCAGCGCCTTTTGCGGGGAAAGGCTGCGGAAATAGTGGAACGCCAGCGATTCTTCTCGTTCTTCCGGCAACAAATGCGGCATATTCGCCAAAATTTGCGCCGCCCGATAGTGGAGTTTTTCGCGGTCGCGGTTGAGCAAAATTTTATAGATGATTTCTTGAAAGAGGGTGTGACTGAAAAAGTAGGTTTCGTGTTCTGCCGTTTCGTCTTTGGTTAAAAAGTAACGTTTTTCCAATTCAGCCAAATATTGCCGCAGTGTCTCGTTGTCCACATAATTAAAACCATACAGCACTTCAACCGGAAAGGAAACCCCCAGCACGGCGGCAATGCGCAATGTTTCTTGCACGGGCGGTGCCAGCCGGTCGTATCGAGCCATTATCAAACCGTGCAGTGTATCGGGCACGCTGTTGAGCAAAATGTCGTCGGCAGTGGTTTTTAAACGCCATACATCTTTTTCGCGGGTTAATGTTCCCTGCTCAATCAGCATCCGAACGATTTCTTCGGCGAAAAAGGGATTGCCTGCCGCCCGTTTTGCCAACCGCAGCGACACTTGCGCCGCTTCCGGCTGGTCGCATTGCATTAACGTTTCCACCAGTGTGCGGGTTTCGTCCAGTGAAAGCGGTTCAAGCCGTATTTCCTGCGCGGGAAAATGCCGCGCGGCATCGCGCAATGCTTGCAATACGGTTCCGTCTTCGGTATGGCGCGATACCATCAACAGCAGCATCGGCTGATTGTGGGTTGTTTTTAACAAGTGTTCAATAAATTTTTGAGATGCTCCGTCAACCCAGTGTAAATCTTCCAGAATCAGCACCAACGGGCGGTGCTGCGCTTCGGCAATGAGCAAATGGCGCAAAGCGGCGAAGATGAGCCGCTGTAACACGGCACTGTCAAGCCGGCGAATGTCGGATTCTTGCTCGTCGGTGGGTGGCACGCCGAGCACATCCAACACGTAGGGCAGAATATCATCCGCCGACATACCCAACCGTTGCAGGTATGTCCGCACAGCATTGCGCTGCTGTACCGGCGGCAGGGCATCCGACAAACGGATGATACTGCGCAATAAACTTGCCATCAACGCAAACGGTTTGACGCGCGCATAATTGTAGCACCATCCTTCCGCCACGTTTACCGATTCCTGCTCGATTGAAGTACAAAATTCTGCCACGAGACGGCTTTTGCCCATACCCGCTTCGCCGGTAATAAACACAATGCGAGGTTTATGTTCCGCCAACATTGCGGAAAAGTTTTGCCGCAATTGCGAAAGTTCGACAGTGCGCCCCACCAGCGGCGATTGAAAACCGAAGAATCCCCGCACTTTTGCCGGAAAAACACGCACATCCACCGGCTGGAAAACGGAAACCGGTTCGGGTGAATTTTTTATGGTAACCGGCGCGTGCTTTCTAAAAACAAAAAAGGCTTTGGTGCGTTGGTATGTTTCGGCACTGACCAGCACGGTATTGTACTCGGCAACCAGTTGTAATTTTGCCGCCAGCGCAAGTGTGCTGCCGACAATGTTATATTCCACCTGCAAGTTGGCATTCATTCTGCCCAAAATTACCCAACCGGTATGAATACCGATACGCACGCGAACGGTGGCGTGGTATTTTTGGTTGATGCGCCGGTTAAATGTTTCCAATTGCGAGAGCATACTCAATGCCGCCCGCACCGCTCGTTCGGGGTCGTTTTCGTGAATGGCAGGCACGCCAAACAGCGCCAACACACCATCGCCGCTTAATTTGTTAATTGTGCCGCCATATTCGTAAACCGTATCAACCAAAAAGTGCATCAGTTCATCGGCTATCAAATATTTGTCTTCGCTGCCGATGTTTTCTGCGGCAGAGAGATTTTCTACCCCCAATACCAGCACGGTCACGCCGCGGCGCTCGCCAAGCGTGCTGTTTCTATCTTTGGGAAGCATTTTCGCCCCGCATTTGACGCATACAGTTGCTTCCGCCAAGTTTTCAAATCCGCACATTGAACATCGGCGCATCATTGTCTCCTGAATCATTCTTGGACTGATAATCGGTAGCCCACACCGCGTACATTTTCAATACAACCCATTTCTCCGGCGTGAAAACCGAGTTTTCGGCGCAGCGAACGCACCAGCGGACGCAGCAACGCCCCCGCTTCGATGGCATCGGTGGTGATGCTGTGGGTTGCCTGTGCCAAAATCGGCAGCGAAACCACTTCATTTGCTTGAAGCGCCAATCGTTTCAGCAGGGCAAATTCTTTGGCAGACAGTTTTATCGCCGTACCGTTGCGCCACACCCGATGCTGCTCGAAATCTATTTCCAATTCACCCGCCACAAACCGGCGCGAAAGTTTGGGGTCATCCGTTGCCGTTGCTTGCGCCAATTGTCGTGCCCGTTTTAAACGTCCGCGCACAACCGCCAACAAATCGTCAACCTCTATCGGTTTGGTTAAATATTCGTCTACACCCATTTCTTTTCCGAAACGAATATCGCTGTCCATATCGCGTCCGCTCATCATCACAAACGGAATGTGAACCCAGCGGGGATTTTGACGAATGCGCTGGTGCAATTGATAACCATTTAAATGGGGCATCGCCACATCGGAAATAACCAAATCAATCGGTTGAGTTTCCATAATTTCCAGTGCCTCAACGCCGTTGTGCGCCGAAAAGACCCGGTAACCTTCTATTTCCAAAACAACTTTTAGGTAATAGATTTGCTCCAGTTGGTCATCCACCAACAATATCGAAGCGTCTGTGTTCATTTCATCTCGTCCATGTCCGATTACTGTGCAGGAAAAGTAAGAATAAATTTCGTGCCATGCTCGCGCTCGACAGTCATTTCGCCGTGCAGTTGGCTGGTCAGCATTGAAATCAGTTTCATCCCCAGCGAATCGATGTTTTCCAAATCTATATCGGGGGGAAGCCCTTTGCCGTTATCGCTCACTATCAACTCAACCATATCCGACCGCTGTTTCAAGCCAATGAAGATTTTGTCCGGTGTGCTGTTTGCCGCGGTTTCTCCGTCGAGGGGAAATGCGTGTTTCAGCGCATTTGTCACCAATTCATTCACAATTAGTCCGCACGGCACGGCAACATTGATATTCAGCAACACTTCTTCGCCTTCGGTGTTCACCGTCACCGGGCGCGTTGAATGGTGGTATGTGGCTACCAATTCTTGGGTTAAACTGCGCAAGTATTCCAAAAAATCAATTCGGGTAAAATCGTTTGAGCGGTATAACTTGTCGTGAATCATCGCCATCGTCTGCACGCGGCTGCGGCTTTCTTCCAGCGCGTGCAGCACGGTTTCGTCTTTTACAAAACGTGTTTGCAAAAAGAGCAAACTCGATACAACTTGCAGGTTGTTTTTTACCCGATGATGGATTTCTTTCAACAGGATTTCTTTTTCCTGCAATGAAGCGGATATTTGCGCTTGATTTTTTCTCCGTTCCGCCAATTCTGTCTGCACTTGACGGTACAATCGCGCATTGGCGATGGCAGTTGCGGCTTGATTTGCCAACAACTGTGTCAGCGAGATTTCGCGGTCGGTGAATGTACGCTCGGTGTGTGTGTCGAAAATTTCTATCACCCCGATAACTTCATCCTGAAAAATCATCGGCAATACCAGCAGTGTTTTCATTCCTGTCTGCTGCATATATTCCCGGTCGGCACGGTTTATGTCGGGTTGGCTGACGGTTATTTGCGCCGCATATTTTTCCGCCACAACCTGCCGTTTCAACGGATAGAGTACATCGGTTGCCACAGCCGTGCCTTGTTCCCACCAATTTTCCAGCCCGTATTTGGCGATGGTAGCCGCTGTGCCATCCGTTTGATGCAATTCGGAAACGGTACAGCCTTCAACATTAAGCAACCCGGCAACCTCCCATGTAACCGTTTCCAGCACAAAGGGCATATCCAAACTAGATGTGGTTGCCGCTATGGCGGCTTGCAGCGAGAGTAATTCTCGGTTGCGCTGCAACAGTTCTTCTTGAAGTTGCCGATGGCTATCAGCATTTTTCGGCGTTTCAGACGTGGAGGCGGGCGAGTTGACAGCAGCGTCCATTCGACGCTGCTGTGCCGCAAGGGCGGCTTCGGCTCGTTGGCGTAATGTCTCGGCTTGTGCCAATTTCATTTCGGCGTATGTTTTTTCAAACTCCGCCATCAACCAGCGTGTCACCCCATATAGCGCCTGAATATTTTTTGCCTGTGCCCGAGTGCCACGCGGGCGGGCAACGGTTAACAGCGCAGTTAACGGTATATTTTCATTTACCAGCGGAACGCACAACACATCATCGGGATGCCAGTTGTATTTAAGCAATTCATCGGCGGATGTTTTGAAACTTGCCACCAACGCGCCCTGCGGCAAAAAGAACCAATCGTTGCGAGCGACCATATCGGTCAATGATGAAGTTTGTGCCCCCTGCCGAATTTTCGGGAGCGCGCCAAACGATGCCGCCACACATATTTGGTCGGCATTATCAACAACGGTCAGCGCTACCGATTGGAAATCTAAAAAGGCATTTATGCGCAAAACAATATCGTGTACAGCCACCGTTTTTTGCAACAATTCCGTTGTATCGGGGGGGAGTGACGGTTGATTATCGCACACCGCCACCGGGGTTTGCAACTGTTGTGCCACAAATGCCTCCATGCGTTTTTTGACACACTATTTTTGTTGAAGTGGTCAATCGAGCATTTGCCGAATGGCTGCCAAAAAATGTGCCGTTCTGCTGTTTGAAATTTCTGCCGGTAGCGCCGGTTCCACCACTATCGGCGAAAATACTTCCGCCAAACGGGAAACTTCTGCGGGATTGAGAGATATATTTGCCAGCAGCAGTGCCGGAACTATTTTTCGGGTTTGCACCGTATTTTTTATCTTTTCGATGAAACGCGAAATATCGGCACAGTTGCCACCGTCAAAAATGACCACTGTCGGTTGGAAAACCGCCATTTTGGCTATGATTGTATCTTCGTCCATTGCCACATCAATTTCCAGCGCATTGGGCATCGAACTTAATATGCGAATGATGCTGCCCAAAACGTCGGTGTTCGATGTGGCAACCAGTACACGTTTTGTTGTTTGCACAGAATTTTTGGGAGAAGGAAAATTTGTTTCGGAGAGGAAGGTTTCAAAATCGTGTGGCAGAATACGGTAGTGCCCTCCCGGTGTTCGGTGTGCTTTTAGATGACCTTCTTTTATCCATCGCCACACACCCATTCGTGAAACGCCGCAATATTTGGCTATTTCACCGGTTGTCAACGGTTTATTTTGAGAAAGCATTGTTCTTCCTGTGATGTTTGTTGCGAAATCAACGTTTGTTACATTTTAGCACGTTTCATTCCCTTTTTCCGTAAATTCAACGTAAATAAATCGG
>CAYPNZ010000027.1:0-13367 GCA_964411845.1 uncultured Anaerolineaceae bacterium | reverse complement strand
TGATAATCGGCGGTACGGGCGCGCTGGGCAAGCCAAGTTGCTGCGGCAGCGGGTTCCACGCTTGCCACAGCCGCACAATCTCGCTTTCATCGGCGGGCGGGTTGTGAAATGCCACCGATACGGTTTCCATGTGCCCGTCAATGGTGCTGACGCGGTTGCAATGGGCGCTCAACGCGAATTCGGCGGGGGTGAACTGCGCCTTTTCAAACGTCCCCAGCATTTTTTTCGATTCGATGACCATTTTTTCTTCCTCGCCGCCGATGAACGGAATAACATTATCCAGCGCCGCCAGCGATGGCACGCCGTTATATCCCGCGCCGGACAGCGCCTGCATGGTATGGACGATAACCGCTTTCACGCCGAACGCGCGGTGCAGCGGCGCCAGTGCAATGACCAGCGGCATGGTGGAACAATTGGAGTTGGTGACGATGAAGCCGGTATCCCACCCGCGATTTTTGCGCTGGATGGGGAGCATTTGCAGATGGTCGGGGTTTACTTCTGCCGTTACCAGCGGCACATCGGCATCGTAACGGTGCACTTTAACATTGCTCATCACCCCGTAACCCGCCGCGGCGAATTTTTCTTCCACCGGTTTGGCGATGCTGCCGGGAATGGCGGAAAAAACCAATTGGCAATCAAGGTTGGTATCAATCGGCTGGATGGTCATTTCGGCGACATTGGCGGGAATATCCGCCGAGAGAAACCAGTTGCACGCTTCGCGGTATGTTTTTCCCGCCGACCGCTCTGAGGCGGCGACGGCGGTCAATTCAAACCACGGATGGTCGGCTAAAAGTTGCACAAATCGCTGCCCCACCGAACCGGTGGCGCCCAGTACGCCTACTTTAATTTTGGGTTGGTTGGTCATTTTGAATGCCTCGTTATTTTAATTTACGGACGCCACGCGGGAGTTTGCTCATCCACATCGGGGGTGTTGGTCAAATCAACGGTGGAACGTCCGGCGGTATCGGTTAAAAATAAATCCCAGTCGCCGTTGCGATTGGAATAAAAGAGCAATTGTCGTCCGCCCGGCGACCACACCGGACCGTGGTCGTTGGCATACGGCATTTGGCTGATGTTGCGCGGGTTGCCGCCGGCGGCGGTCATCACATACACCTCCACATTGCCATCGAGGTTGGTTTCGTATGCTATCAATTTCCCGTCCGGCGACCACACCGGCGCGAGGTCGTTTACGTCGTTGACAGTCAACCGGCGCACATTTGTGCCGTCGGCTGCCATGGCGTAAATTTCCCAGTTGCCGTCTCGTTTGGAAGAAAAAACCAGTTGTGTGCCATCCGGCGACCATGCCGGCGAAATATTGCTGCCGCCATCGGTGAGTTGCCGGACATTTTCGCCGTCGGCATCTGCGGTGAAAATCTCCCAGCCGCCGCTGCGATTCGATGAAAATGCAATTTTCGCGCCGTCCGGCGACCACGCCGGCGTCCAGTCATCGGCGGCGTTGTTGGTGAGATTATGCGGGTTGCCGCCGTCAATATTCATCACATACAACTCGCGGTTGCCGTCGCGCTGGCTGACGAACAGCACCCGCTGCCCGTCCGGCGACCACACCGGTGATGTGTCGTTTCCCGCACCATCAGAAATGAGATGCACGCCCGACCCGTCAGTGTCCATAACAAAAATTTGCCACAAGCCATCGGTTCCCTGCCGCGCCATATAGGCGATGGTTGGCAGTGATTTTGCCACCACAATCGGCGCGGTGGGGGTGGGCGTGCGTGTCGGTGCGGGGGTGGGGGTAAAAGTTGGCACCACCGTTTCTTTAGCGGTGAACGAAACGGCTTCGGCAGTGGCAACCGGGGCGGCTACCGTGGCAACCGGCGGCGCAGCCGGAAATAGTCCCAACAGAAATACACCGCCGACGGCAATGACACCCAACAGCGTGAGCATCCCCAAAACGGCAACCCATTTCGGCAGTGTGGCGCGCGGTGTTTCTGCGCCGGTTTCCGGGGTGTCGGCTGCTTCCGCCGCGTCCGAAGGAGGCGTTTCCGGCAATTTGGCGGGACGATTGGCGGGTGCGCGCCAATCAACCGCTGTCAGCACATCGCTCAATTCATATCGCCGCGCCAGCCAATGCCGAAACAAATCAACGGCGAACCGGTAACTCAACGCGCCCATTTTCACCAATACCCCGCGGAACGCCAGCGACTCAAGCGCGGTGGCGATGATATTTTCGTCAACTTTTTTGTTTTTTCGTGACAACAGCGCGGTAATTTCTTGCCGGGTAACCACACCGTGCGACCCTTTGAAGGTGGCAATTGCCATCATTACTGCCCGCTCAACCAATGTTGCGTCCGCCCACATTCGGGTAAAAGACGGAATTTGCTGTGCCAGCACATCGTCCAGCGTGTCATCCACATAACGCAGATTAACCCAACCTTCGCGGGCGCAACGGTTGAACAGCGCGTGGCAAAACAGCGTCAGATAATGGGGATGGTTGGAAGTGAGTTCGGCAATGCGTTTGGGCACACCGTAATCGAAACGGAGGGTTTTTTCCACCGGTTCGGTGATGAATTTCAGCGCGGTGCTCAAATCGAAGGGGGGCAGTTGGTGCACGGGCGCGGTATTCAGCAACGGATGGTTCAATTGCGGCAACGAAATGCTGTTCACCGCCAACGTCACCAAAAAATTTTCGTGGCGCATCAGCAGCGACCCCAGCGCATTCAGCACGGTATCGAGCACTGCCGGCGTGTCCAAAAGTGCGTCAAAATCATCAATGGTGAATAAAACCGCGGCATCCGCGGCAACTTGCCCCACGTGCGCCAACGTTTCCGACAGCGCTGCCAATGCGTCGCCGTCCGCCGAAACATCCGGCGGCGTGACATCCTGCATCGCCAATTGGAACATTGTTTGCTGGCTGAAATAGGTTAGCACGTCTGCGGCGGTGGTGCCGGTGGGGGCAGGCAGCGCCAGCGCCACAGGCAGAACGCCGATGCCCATTTTTTCCGGCAAAAATTTAAGAAAACTGCTTTTGCCGATGTGTGCCGCACCATGCACAATGAGTAAGCGGCGTTGGGCGATAAAATTGTGTTCCACCCAAACGAAACTGTTTTCTCGATTATAAAATTCGGTTGAGGATGCGGGCAGTTCGCCCACACGATAGGGATTGATGAATTTTTGCAAGGGTGTCTCCCAACGCCAAATGTAATTGTTGCCCCATTATACCACACCCGCCGAAATTTCTGTAAATTCGGCTAATCCGGTCGAGGCTTTTTCTCGGCGATGAGCAGCCGGGCAGTGGCGTCGGCTACGGTGGTTCGGGTTTGCCCAACAGTGAAGCCGGCGCGGCGAAATCGGCGTTCCAGCGCGGCAATCGGCACTTCTCGCTGACCGGTGATGCGGTACAACCACTCGATGACGGCATTCACCCAACCGAACCGGTGCAAATCACCCTGCAAAACGATAATGAGCCGTCCGCCGGGCGATAAAATCCGCCACACTTCGGCAAGCGTTTCCGCACGGAAGATGTATTCGGTGGGGAAGGTGGCAACGGCGTTGGTAAAATATGCGGCGGGGAAAGGGAGCCTTTCGGCGCGAGCGCGGGCAATGTTCAGCGGCAAACCGGCGTGACGCAATCGGCGGGCGGTGATACGCGCCATAAACGGCGAAATATCCACGCCCACCGGCGAAATTCCCGCCGCTGACATTTGCGAAAAGAGTACCCCCGTGCCGAAAGCAAGTTCCAGCGTGCGCCCGTCGCGCAGGTGGGTCAGCGCGGTTTGCCGCCAGCGGTGCCACTGTCCCAGCGAAACCGTCCACGCAACCCATTCATAGGTGAATGCCAGATGGTTGTACAGTAAAAAGAAGAGAAGTTTTGTCACGGGAAATTTAGGGTGTGCTTTTGGTGCCTTGACGGGCTGCTCGGGATGCGAAATCGGCAAGCGTCATTCGCTATTCGCTACTCGCTACTCGTCTTGTTTGCTATTTGCAATCACTTTCAGCGCGGCGGGGAAAATATTGTATGTCAGTTTTTTGGCGCGGCGCGTGATAATTTCGCCGTCGGTGTGCAGCGGTGTTTCGTCAATTTCAATGGAAAGTTTGGTAGTTTGAGCATAGGTTACGGCGGGGTGGTGGATGTGTTTCCCGCTGAATGTTTGCGGCAGCAGTTGCAACAATGCCAGCCGCCCCATCGCCGGGGCGAAAACAAAATCGAGTTTGCCGTCATCCACTTTGGCATTGGGGGTCAGATAAAATCCGCCGGTGCGCGCCCCGTTCCCCACCGAAATGAGCGCGACGCTTCCTTCGTATTGCCCGCCATCCCACACGATGCGGGCATACCACGCCGGATTTTTCATAATTGCCCGCAGCGCCGCCAGTAAATAGCGGGGCGTGCCTTTTATCAGGGTGATTTTTTCCGCTTCCAGCGTGACGGACGGTTCCAGCCCCACTGCCGAGTTATTGGCAAAATAGCGGTTGTTCACCCGGCACAAATCTATGGCGCGGGGTTGCCCGTTGCGCAGATTTTCGCACGCGCGGTGCAGGTCGGTGGGAACGCCGAGGGTGAACGCCAAATCGTTGGCGGTTCCCAGCGGGATAATGCCGAGTGTGCCCGCCGCGGTGTTGTTGCCCGCAGCCTGTGCCATCCCGTTCACCACTTCGTTGATGGTGCTGTCGCCGCCGGCAGCGACAATCGTTTCAAAGCCGATTTCGGCGGCGGCGCGCGCCACGGCGATGCCGTGCCCGGGGCGTTCGGTGACGGTCAGGTCGAAAGGAATGTCAAGCGCCGTCAGCGTTTCTTTCAACAAACCGAGGTTCGCTTTGGCTTTCCAGCGTCCGGCATAAGGGTTCAGAATAATTTTAAGGGGTCTCATCCAGCACCTGCCGCAGCCGGTCGGGGTAATCGGTCATAATCGCATCCACGCCGAGGGCAATCATACGCCGCATATCCGCCGGTTCATTGGTTGTCCACACGTTTACCGGATGACGTTTGGTGTGCGCCCGTTTGACCGTTTGCGCGGTGACGGTGTCCCATTGGGGGTGGAACATATCTTCGTGTGCCAACCGGCGGAAAATTTGCCAGCGCAGCACCGGCGGCAAATCGGCAGCCCACAGGTAGCCGCGTTTGATGCGCGGGTTCAGGCGATAGGCGCGGTTCAGCGCGAAGGGATTGAACGATGACAGGATGACCCTATCTTGCAAATTAAAATCCTCAATCAGCCGGATGACTTCCGCTTCCAGCCCGTTATCGCGCAGGGCATCCGATTTTAATTCTACATTGATGAGCAATACCGGTCCCAACGCGGCGAAAACTTCTTCCAGCGTGGGGATGGGGGTTCCGGCAAATTCGGGCGAAAAATGACTGCCCGCATCGAGCGTTTTCAATTCCGCCAGCGAAAAATCTCGCACCGCGCCGTGCCCGGAGGTGGTTTTATCCAGCGAAAAATCGTGGATGATAACGGGAACGCCGTCTTTTGACAGTTGGGCATCCAATTCGATGCCGTCCGCGCCGAGTTCCGCTGCCAGCCGAAATGCGGGCAGCGTATTTTCGGGCGCTTGCATCCGTGCGCCGCGGTGCGCCAAATTGAGGATTTTTTCGCTGTAGAAAAGATTGGTTTCGCCGGGAGAAGGTTTCAAATTTTAAGCCCTCAAAGTTGATTTTACAGCACGCCGACTTCTTTCGCCACTTCGGCGAAAACGTCCATGGCGCGGTCAATCTCTTCAATGGTGTGCCCCGCGGTGACGTTGGCGCGCAGGCGAGCCAAATTGCTCGGCACGGCGGGTGAGACCACCGGCAGCACGAAAATATTGCGTTCCTGCGATAGTTTCGCCATCAGCCACGCCCGCTCGTCATCGCCGGCGATGATGGGCACAATCGGCGTGACGGAGTTGAGGGTATCGAACCCGCGCGCTTTCAGCCCGGACAGGAAATGTTCAACATTGCGCTGCAAGCGTTGTACACGTTCCGGCTCTTCCAAAATTACCTCGAATGCGGCTTTGGCGGCGGCGGTTTGCGCCGGAGGCAGCGCCGCCGAGAAAATGAACGCCCGCGAGGCGTGTTTCAGGTAGGTGATGAGTTCCTCGCTGCCGGAAACATACCCGCCCACGCTGGGAATGGTTTTGCTGAGCGTGCCCATTTTAATGTCAATGCCGCCGTACAAATCGAAATATTCTTCGATGCCGCGCCCCGTTTCGCCGATAACGCCGACCGAGTGGGCTTCGTCAACCATCAGCAGGGCTTCATATTTGTTGCACAACCCAACCACATCCGGCAGGTTGAGAATGTCACCGTCCATACTGAAGACCGCATCGGCGACAACCAGTTTTCCTTTGCCGGGGGGCACGCTTGCCAGGGCTTTTTCCAGCGCTGCCATATCGTTGTGTGCCACCCGCACAAATTTCGCCCGCGACATCAAACAGCCGTCCACAATGCTGGCGTGGTTCAATTTATCGGAAATCACCACGTCGTTTCGACCCACCAGCGCGGCGATGGTGGAATAGTTGGTTACAAAGCCGCTGGAATAGACCATCGTGGCTTCGGTGTGTTTAAATTCGCTGATGGTGCGTTCCAGTTCGGTGTGCAGGGGGATGGTTCCCGCCAAAATGCGCACCCCGTGCGTGCCGCTGCTGTACCGTTCCACGGCTTCGATGGCGGCGGCGTCAATTTTCGGGTGTCCGAGCAAATCCAAATAGGAATATGATGCGAATTGCAGCATTTCGCGCCCGTTGATGGTAACGTGCATCCCGTCAATTTTTTCGGCTTCTTGCTGATACAGGTACAAACCTTGTGCCTTTGCGCTGGCAAAACGCTCGTTCATTTGGGCAAAACGCCATGCAATCGGGCTTTTCGGGTCGAGCATATTCAAAACCTCATTTCTGATAGATTTTGCAACAGGAATTTAAACGGTTCTTTACGCATAAAAATATATAAAGCGCAGTTTAGTACATTTCGGGCGAATCTCAAAATATGCAGGACGTGGCTGTGGCTTGACAGCAAGCGCTTTTCGACATACCATTTTTGCAAAAAGGAGCGGCTATGAAAGCACACAAATACCCCGTTCCGGCGGTGGGTGCGCTGGTTATTACGCCGGATAACCGTGTTCTGTTGGTAAAACGGCGCAATCCGCCGCTGCCCGGTCAGTGGGCAATTCCCGGCGGACGGGTGGAATGGGGCGAACCGCTGGCAGATGCCGCCGCCCGCGAAGTGCTGGAAGAAACGGGCATTGCGGTGCGCATCGGCGAAATTATTTATGTGTTTGAATCAATCACCGGCGACGACGGCACGGGACAGCCTGCCCTGCATTATGTGATTGTGGATTTTGCCGCAACCCCCACCGACCCCGCTGCCGAACCGGCACCCGCCGACGATGCGCTGGATGCACGCTGGGTTGCGCCGGATGAACTGGCTTCGCTGTGGGTTGCCGAGCCTACCCTGAACCTCATTCGGCGGGTACTCGGCGGGGAAAACCACCCGGAACGCCCGGAGGAAATGCGATGACATCCGACAATGGGCAATACCATTTGACCATTCACGATTTACCCACCGCTGAACGTCCCCGTGAGCGGCTGAAAAATTACGGTGCGGCATCCCTTTCCAATGCCGAACTGATTGCCATTTTGCTGCGCACGGGCATCAAAGGCGAAAATGTGCTCAATTTAAGCGCACGCCTGCTCACCGAATATGGCGGATTGCTGGGGCTGGCACGCGCGGAATTTGCCGACTTGGCGGCAAAAAGAGGGTTGGGTCCCGCCAAAGCCAGTCAGGTAAAAGCCGCGCTGGAACTAGCGCGGCGGCTGGTGCTGGCATCGCCGAATGCGCGTCCGCAAATTACGTCACCGGGGGATGCCGCCAATCTGCTGATGTTGGAGATGGGCGGTTTGGCGCAAGAACACTTTCGGGTTATTTTGCTGGATACCAAACATTATGTGCTGGGAATGCCCACGTTGTACAAAGGAAATACCAACGCCGCCATTATTCGTGCCGGCGAGGTTTTTCGCCCCGCCGTGAAAGCCGCCGCCACCGCCATTATTTTGGTGCACAATCACCCGTCGGGCGACCCCACCCCCTCGCCGGAAGACGTGCAAGTCACCAAACGCATCATCGAAGGGGGAAAGATGCTCGATATTGAAGTGCTCGACCATATCGTCATTGGCAACCAGCGGTTTGTCAGTTTGCGCGAACGCGGGTTGATTTAACGGCGGCGATACAGCGTTTGCAATTTTTTCCCCATCGGCGGAAGCGTGTTACAATAAACGTACTTTGATGTTATTCGTTACGGAGACCGAATGGCTTTATCCCCAAACACATTGCTGGCACTCGGCGGTGCGGCAGGGTTTATCATTCTGCTGATTGCAGCCGGCATTCGTTGGTCAACAAAAGAAAACGGCATTCGGGCGGTGGGCTTCTTTCTATTGACGGCGCTGTTTTGGAGCGGCGCGCATATTGCCGCCGGCAGCGCGTCGGTATCGCCGGAAGTTTCAAAAACGCTGGTTGACATCAGTTCGATGGTGTTGCCGCTGGCTTTCGGCGGTTTGACGCTGGCATTTTTGGGTATGACGACCATCCTGTACTGGTATACCGGTATCGCTGTGGTGATAGCGGGCGCTTGGTTCGGATGGTATTTTAATGTGGGCAATGTGGCGGAAAATATTGCGGCTGTCACAACTTCGTCGGCGTATGCCACCTATTTTTGGGGTAATCGCGGATTGACCAACTTCATTTGGAGTGGCGTCATCCTGTTTTCGTTGGCAATGCTCATCCTTTCCGCCCGCAAACATCCCCAATGGCAATACCGTAATCGCTATTGGTATTGGGCGGGTGGCACCGTTGCGCTGGCGGCGGCGGGTGCGGTTTCGGTGTGGGAACCCCATTTGGCGCTGGCAACAAATTTGCTCACCATTGCGGGCGTGCTCACCGTGGGGTATACCGCCCTGAACCACTATCCGCCCCCGATGCTGCAAGTTTTTTCGCAAGCGATGCAGTCAACAATTGTAGCGCTCGCCGTGGGCACTTTCATCTTTCTGGCGCTCAGTGTGGCATACCTGCTCACCACGTGGCGTGTACCGTCGGGATGGGCGTTGGTGATAATGGTGGCAATGGCGGTGGGATTGGGTTTATTGTTGCCGCCACTCGCCCGAGTTACCAAAAATGCCATTGACAGCGTGCTGTACGGCAATCACAATGATGAATTGGCAATTGTGAAAGAATACAGCCGCAATGTAAAAACCGATTGGGATTTTTACAAACTCAGCCAGCAGGCATTGCATTTTGTTTTGCGGGAAATCGGCGTGCCACGCGGCGCCATATTCATCATTCACGGCGACGGCACGCGGCGCGTCACGGCGATGCTGGCGGCAGGCGCAGGTATGTACGCCCCCACCAACGGCTTTTTTGCGCACGATGACCCGTGGTTTCGCCATTTGAAACAGAAACAAACCCCGGTCAGTCAATACGATTTGGAAATGCTCGCCAAATTTCGCGGGATGGATGCCGACAGCCGCGCGTGGCTCAACGCGCTGGATGCCGATTTGTTCGTGCCGATGATTTTGCGGCAAGACGAACTTTCCGGTGTGTTGGTGCTCGGAGCAAAACCGGGGCATCGAAGTTTTACGCCGCGAGAATTGCGCCGGTTGGATGCGCTGGTTACGCAAATTGCGCTTGACCTCGATAAAGCGCGGCTGTTCGGGCAACTCGGCACAATCAACCAGAAACTCGGCGAACTTTCGCAAGAATTCAGTATGCTCGACCAGGGCAAAACCGATTTTATCTCGATTGCGTCGCACGAATTGCGCACCCCGTTAACCCACATCCACGGTTACGCCAGTATGCTGCTGGAAGCCACCGAAAACGACCTGCAAGACCCGGCATACCTGCAACACGTGCTCACCGGTATTGCGCGGGGCAGTACGCGGTTGAAGCAGGTGGTTGATTTGATTTTTGATGTGAGCAAAGCCGATTACGGTGAATTGAATATCGCCCGCAGTATGCTCAGTTTGAATGATGTGGTGCAACAAGCCATTGACGAACAATCGGAGGCGCTGGAAAAACGCAATCACTCGCTAATTGTTTCCGGCATTGACCAACTGCCGTTCATCGAAGGGGATATGGGGCGGCTGGTGCAAGCCATTAGCCAATTGCTGAACAATGCCATCAAATACACCCCCGACGGTGGCACCATCACCATTACCGGGCGGACGCTCAACGATAACGGCGATGACCGGCAGGTGGAAATCATCATCACCGACACCGGCATCGGCATTGACCCCGCCGACCAGCAGCGTATTTTCAGCAAATTCTATCGCGTGGATGATGTTTCGCACCATAGCACCAGCACCGTAAAATTCAAGGGCGCGGGTCCCGGGTTGGGATTACCGCTGGTGCGCGGTATCGCCGAAGCGCACGGCGGCAAAGTGTGGGTGAACAGCACGGAATACAACGAAGAAACCTGCCCCGGCAGCCAATTCCATTTGGTTCTACCGGTAAAAGCGCCGGAACCGGTAACCCCCGCCGCCGGCGTGCTCGAATCGGACGACACGGGCGAAATATCGCTGCAAGCCACCCGCCGCTGGACGGAAGAAGACATCGCGCTGATAAAAGAAAAAATTGCACAATACCGCGAACAAGAAGATTCCGAAATTTGATGTTTGAAAATTGACAACCGTTTTCAAAGGAGAAAGGTATGCAGGCATTAGGTTTTGCCGAACACGGCGACATCAGCAAAATGCAATTATTTGACCTGCCCCAACCCGAACCCGGCAATGGCGAAGTGTTAGTGGCAGTAAAAGCCAGCGCTTTCAACCGGCTGGATATTTGGGTGCGCCAAGGCTGGCACGGTTTAAATTTGGCAATGCCCCACATCAGCGGCAGCGATGGCGCCGGGGTAATTGCCACCGTGGGCGCGGGGGTGAAAAATATTGCTGTGGGCGACCGGGTTGCCATTGACCCCGGCATCAACTCGGTGGCAGACGAATTTACCGCGCGCGGCGAACACAGCGTCAGCCCCGGCTATCACATTCTGGGCGAGCAAGTGCCCGGTACTCACACCGAATATGTGGTGCTGCCCGCCGAAAATGTTATCCCCCTGCCCGATGATGTTTCGTTTGAAAAAGCCGCTGCCGCAGGGCTGGTTTTTCTCACGGCGTGGCGAATGCTCATTCACCGCGCCGCCATCCGCCCCGGCGAAACCGTGTTGATTCTCGGGGCGGGCGGAGGCGTCAATTCCGCCGCCATTCAAATTGCAAAACTGGCAGGCTGCACCGTTATTGCCACCACCAGCAGCGAACAAAAAATGGCGCAAGCGGAAAGTCTCGGCGCGGATGTGGTTTTAAATTACAAAACCGACCCCCAATGGTGGAAAGCCGTATACAAACTCACCGGCAAAGCCGGGGCAGATGTGGTGGTGGATAACGTGGGGGCGGCAACGATGCCATACAGCCTGCGCGCCGTCAAACGTGGCGGACGCATTGTAATTGTGGGCAACACCAGCGGTCCCAAAACCGAACTCGATATTCGATTTTTGTTCAGCAAACAAATCAGTTTAATCGGCAGCACCATGGGCAGCCACCACGATTACCGCACGGTGATGGCATTGGTTTTCAGCGGAAAACTGAAACCGGTCATCCATACCGTTATGCCGTTGAGCGACGGCATAGCCGCCATGGCGCTGATGGAACGCGGTGAACAATTCGGCAAAATTGTTCTTTCGCGCTGAGGACGCAACTTTCGCCGCACCCCCGTGTTTTTTTTAACGTGCGACATATCACCCGGCATTGGAGGATTTATGACCCTTGACCCCAAAATTGAAAAATTGAGAGCGCTCAAAGCCGAAGCCCGCTTGGGCGGCGGGCAGAAACGGATAGACGCCCAACACAAAAAAGGGAAACTCACCGCCCGCGAACGCCTGCATTTACTGCTGGATGAAGGTTCGTTTCGGGAATTGGATATTTTCGTCACACACCGCACCCGACGTTTCGGTATGGACAAAAATCGTCCGCTGGGCGATGGGGTGGTTACCGGTTACGGCACAATTAACGACCGGCTGGTTTATGTTTTCGCCCAAGATTTTACGGTGTTCGGCGGCAGTTTGGGCGAGGCACACGCCGCCAAAATCGTAAAAATTATGAATATGGCGATGAAAAACGGCGCGCCGGTCATCGGGTTGAATGACTCCGGCGGCGCGCGCATTCAAGAAGGCGTTATCAGTTTGGGCGGGTATGCCGATATTTTCCTGCTGAACACGCTCGCATCGGGGGTGATTCCCCAAATTTCGCTGGTGATGGGACCCTCGGCGGGGGGCGCGGTTTACTCGCCCGCGCTCACCGACTTCATCATTATGGTGAAAAATACCAGTTATATGTTTGTTACCGGTCCCGATGTGGTCAAATCGGTAACGCACGAAGAAGTAACCTTTGAGGAATTGGGCGGCGCGGAAACCCACAATAGCATCAGCGGTGTGGCGCATTTTGCCGCCGAAAACGAAGAACACGCCCTGTATCTGTTGGGACAACTGCTCAGTTACCTGCCCGCCAACAATATGGAAGACCCGCCCCGCATACAATGCACCGACGACCCCCTGCGCACCGATGCCGCACTCGATTCGATTGTGCCGCAAAACCCGAACAAACCGTATGATATTCACGAAGTTATCCATTCGGTGGTGGATGACGGCAAATTTTTGGAAGTACACGAACACTATGCGCAAAATATCGTTGTCGGCTTTGCCCGATTGAACGGTCGCAGTGTGGGCATTGTGGCAAACCAACCCGCCGTGCTTGCCGGCGTGCTCGACATCAACGCCTCGGTGAAGGCGGCGCGGTTCATCCGCTTCTGCGATGCGTTCAATATTCCGGTCATCACCTTTGAAGATGTGCCCGGTTTTTTGCCCGGCACGGCGCAAGAACACGGCGGCATCATTCGGCACGGGGCAAAACTGCTGTACGCTTACAGCGAAGCCACCGTTCCCAAAATTACCGTCATTACCCGCAAAGCATACGGCGGCGCATACGACGTGATGAGCAGCAAACACATTCGCGGCGACATCAATTTGGCGTGGCCCTCCGCCGAAATTGCCGTGATGGGTCCCGAAGGCGCCATCAACATTCTCTACCGCCGCGAACTGGCGGAAGCGGAAGACCCGGAAGCGTTGCGGGCGCAACTGGTAGAAGAATACCGCGAAACGTTTGCCAACCCGTATGTGGCGGCATCGCGCGGCTATCTGGATGATGTCATCGAACCGAGCCAAACCCGCCCGCGGCTTATCAACGCGCTGGAAATGCTGCAAAACAAACGTGACGAAAACCCGCCCAAAAAACACGGCAACATTCCGCTGTGAGCGGACTGAAGCGTGAAATGTGAAGTGTGAAAACGTGATAACTTGCAACCCTGCAACCCTGCAACCCTGCAACCTTGTAACCTTGTA
>CAYPNZ010000026.1:8859-13544 GCA_964411845.1 uncultured Anaerolineaceae bacterium | reverse complement strand
GGGGAAAAGCCATTGTCACTTACTTCACATCATCAGTCAATTTTCACCACTACCTTATGCCATTACCGTTTTATTTATGTTAAAACCCGTTGCCCGGACAAGCGTAATCTACATCGGCATCAATTAAACGAGCGGTAATGTAGCCGTTGTAGGTGTTGTTATTTTGGTCAACATATTGACATTGGTTGCCGCTGTCCAAACAGTAATCGGTAATTTGAACCAGCGCGAATTTTGCCACGTGATACCGCCGCGGGTTTGCCGGCGGACCTTGGAAATTATCCCAAACGGGAACCATAACGGTGCGATTTTTCAAACTATCCAGCAAATCTCGTATGGCGGAACTGTTGTGGTTGCCGCCGTCCGAAGCAATCCAATCTCCCGCGTTGAGCATTGTATCCGAGGGGTCGGTGGGGTCAATGAAATCGTTGGTTGCCAACCGGGGGTTGGTCAACTCGTCTTCGACATAATCGGAACTGGGGTTGGGCTGCCACGAAACCCAGCCGCGGTCGCTGCTGTTGCCGCCGTTCCAAATATCACGTTCCTCCGAACCGTTTTCCAGCCAAGCGTTGAGCGTGCTGGTATGCAAGGCAATGGGGTAAACTTCGCAGCGCGCCAAATCCTGTGAGTCGATGCGCATGGTGGTTTGGGCATAAAGGGGTACAGGGTTCAAAATCCAATTCATAATGGGCACGCCGAGCAGTTGCGGCTGTTCGTAAAACATTTCAACAATCATCGCCGAGTTGTTCGACCATTCGCCGACAACACCTTTGCGCGCCAAATTGCAATTGAATTTGTCGTTTTCCTGTTTTAATTCTGCTGCCAGCGCCGCCACATCCAACCGGCTGGTTACCGTGGATGTGGGGGGATAGGTGTAACGCAGGTAACTGTAATTCGGCATGTCGGGATGCAGCACCAAATCGTCCAACGGTTCATCCGGCGAACACGTGGCATAACAATTGTTACCGCGACACGGTTTTTGGGTGTCTACCACAATATGGGTGATGATAATGGCTGCCCGCGGGTCATCGGGGGTGCCGCCGCCGTTAAACAGGTAATCGGACAATTTTAACTGACCGGCATTGCTGATGAGGGTGTGGGTGATGACGTTGGGGTAGCCGATGTCATTCGCCGTGTACTGCTGAAAATCGAGCGCGCCGGGTTTGATGGAGAAGCGGGTGGCTTCGCGGTCAACGGCGGTGAGGGTCAGCGAGCCCCAAATGGCATATCCGACCTCGAACAATCCCAGCAGCATAAACGCTAAAATCGGCACGATGAGCGCCATTTCTACCATACTTTGGGCGCGTTCTTTTTTGGATGCGGTTGAATCTTTCATAATCATCTCCCGTTTGGCAACTATTGTTGCTGCAAACTCGATGTGATTTTGGTGACTTTTCCCGTTTGGGCATTGATGAATACCGTGTGATACATTTTTGTCGTTTTGTCGTATCCGGCAACAGTCCACTGCAACGGTGCGTTGGGTTCGTTAACCTGCAATTGCGCCACAACTTGCACATTCGGCGAGGCGGAAACCAGCGCGATGCCGCCGTAATTTAACCATGTATTCACCGCTGCCGGGCTGTCCACCACCCAATTTTCGGTGGGGACGGGGTACGGTGCATTGTAAATGCGTTCGCCGTGGGTAGTGCCCATTACGCTGCCGTCGGCGCCGACGGTGATGAAAAAGAAGCGTTTCCGACCGGGCGAATAATAGCGGTATGTCCAGAAGGTCGGTTCGCCCACATCGGTAAGGGTGGTGTTATCCCACGTTGCCGTAACGGCGAATAATTGGGCATCGGCTGCCCACTGCGAAAGTTTTGTTTGTGCTGCCGCTTGCATCGTTTTGGCGGTAACTTGGGTAAATACCACCGTTACGGTTGCTTGCGGGGCAATCATGGCTTCGGCGGGTGGCGCCGGTGGCGGCGCAATACCGGGATATAAAATAAAGTATCCCACGGTTCCCAGTAATGCACAACCGATAATCCAAAAGCCGAGTATTAAAATTATATCGCTGCGACGAAGTTTGAGTTTCATAAAGGTTGTTATTTCATTACCAACGGCAAGTAGAGGGTGTATTGTTGCATACGGGTTATACCATTGCGCGTCAGTACAATATCTCCGCCGCTTCCTTTATTCCATAATTTAGCCGAATTTACAATTGTAACCGGCAAAGCCAGTTGGTCTTTGGTTACTGCTGTCATGGTGATGAGCACGGTGGTATTCAGCGGAATATCGCCAGCCCATAACAGGGTGTTGGTGCCGGCATCAAAGGTTAGGGTGCCGGTGTTTGCGTTGTGTGCCACCACGGTAATATCCGATGCAGGGATGTTGAAGGTATCGGTGATGTGTACCCCGATTGCGTTCAAATCGCCGGTATTTGCCAGTGTGATGGTATACGCCAGTGTTTGCGGCGGCAAATGGTCGGCACTGGTAACGATACGGGTTGGTTGCACTTCGTTGGTCATTTGGAACATATCTTCATCTTGCAGGTACAGCGGGTCAATGGTACCGGCAATAAAGCCGCGATAGTAAACATCCCAAGCCGCGTTATCTGCGGTTCGTTCCAAATATGCCACATGGCGGTTTCCCTGCCCGCCATCGGCGGGGTAAGTTATTGCCAGTGCCGGGGCAGCCGAAGGGTTGCTGTCTGTACCGGTAAGGCGTTGAATATTATTTGTTGCCGGTACACGTTCTTCATTGGGATCGGGGGTGGGTGTGGGCGGGTTGGTAACCGTGTACGGTGGTGTGTACCATGTTGCCGTGAAATTATCGGTGGGGTCAACGTCTATCCATGTGTAAAAAACTTGATGCGTCGGTCCAAGGCTGTTCGGGTCGTCATAAATATAATGCCAAGCGATATGCAGGCGGGTAGCGGAGGTGCTGGTGGTAATAGCCAAACTGGGCTGCAAGCCGCCGGTCACATCACCGTTGTCGGAAGGGTAAATATCAGATTGCCCGAACGCCGGGTAGGGCAGTTCTTCTGACGGGTCGGGAATGCCTTTATAAGATGTCCAGCCGGTGCCATTGTTGGTGGAACGAGCATAAACGAGGAAGAAGTTTGATTCTTCGTCTGCATCAATGGCGTTCGGGTCGCGGATGTCGAAGGTTACAAACAGCAGGTCGTTCAGCGCAATGATATTGGGATGTTGTACCTTTCCACCGGCAAATGTGCCGCTATCGGTGTTCCAGCTGGTAAAACCGTCGGCGGTTATAAAATTGTCGCTGGTTTCAGCATCGAACAAATAATTCACTTGGGTGTTATCGCTGTTTACCCATACCAAATGTAACCGCCCGTTGGAATAAGTCAGTTTGGGGGTTTTACCGCCCGATGCGGAAGAGACTTCTTGCGGTACAGACCAATTTCCATTGGAAAAACGGCTGTAAAATACTTTGTGGTTTACTTCTTCCGTCCAAACCACATGCAAATTACCGACATCATCTTGGGTGATGGTCGGGTTGCGATAATTGCTGCCGGTGTTGCTTGCCACGGTAACCGGTGCGCTGCAACTGGGCTGGTCGCCGGAAACATCGCACTGTGCATATTTTATTGCCGGGAATGTCAAGTTATTGATGTCAGAGGCATTAACATCACTCCACACGATATGCACAATTTTTGAACCGGCGGATCTATCAAAAATGATGTCCGGTTCTGCGCCCCAGTTTGTTTGGGTGGCGGTGAAAACATTTACCCGCGGACGCCAGTAGCCGTCATTTTCATCGGCATTGGCAAGCATAATGTGCCCGAATGATTTTACGTTACTGCCGATGCCGGGCGCAAACCCGTCTGACCATGCCACGGCGAAGGTTGTTCCTTTTTTGGCAATTTTCGGTGTGCCGGATTGGAATCCGTTTTTTGCTGTGCGCGACAAATTGGTCGGATGGTCAAAATCGGCGGGTCCTGCGGCTTGTATGATGAAAATGAGGGTTATGCCCAGTAGAATGAAGGTACTGACAAAAACCGCGCTCAATTTTGCCCACAATTGTTTTTTCCGTTTCAGCATAAATTAATCTCCCTCCGGTTGAGGTCACCTTTAGAACAACAGCAGCGAGATGTTGTCGATGATTTGCCCCGGTTGCAGAACAATTACGGTTGAGGCGGAATAGAAAGTGCTGCCTTCCCAATATTCGGCGTACAGAATATATTGTGTGCCATTGCTGTCGGCGGGCAAGTCGTAAAAATTAAAGGTTGAGTCTTGGATGGTGTAGGTTTTTGCCATACTGCCGTCAATGGCGTAAATCCACACGTTTACCCCGGGTTTTTCGGTGGGTTGACCGTTGATGAAAACGCGCACATCGCCGGAAACTTTGGTGCTGTATTGTGCCGGAATTGGTTGCTGGGTACATATTTGGAAGTCCACATTATCAATGTAGAAACGTGTGCTGGCGGTATTGTTGGGGTTGGGCGAGTTGAGATATAACCGCAAGCGCTGACTTTGATAGTTAAGGATGGACGCGGCGGGCGAGAATCCGTCTGCCACATTAACCGTGTGCAAAACCCATTCGCTGTTGTTGGGGTCGGGGTTGTTCGGGTCAATATATGGCGGTGTTGAGCCGGTGGTAATGGTAATGGGCGAAAATTCGACCAGCGTATTGCCCGTTTGGTCTTGCAGCGAAACCAGCAGCGGGTCGGGGTCGTCTGCGCCTTCGGGGTTGACCGCTGTGTGCAGGGTGAGATTCAGGCTGGTGCC
>CAYPNZ010000026.1:0-8849 GCA_964411845.1 uncultured Anaerolineaceae bacterium | reverse complement strand
TAACGGTGGGGGTGATAACCCAAGCGGGCATATCAAATTCTTGGTATATCCACGGATGACGCGGCAAGCCTGAAATTTCGGTGGCGGGCAGCAACATACTGAAACTTTGTCCAACGCCGAAATAGTGCGGCACGCTGGTGCGGGTTACCTGCTCGGAGATACCGGCATAATGCCACAGCGACATCAAGGTGTCGTCTTCAAAATCGCCGTTTTGGATGGCGGTTTGGCACGAGAGCAGCCCCGGCGGCGGGTCGGGGATACCGGCGATGGAACATTGCGACGGGGTGTAATCGGTGCCGGTATCGGGGGTAAAGTTCGGGTCGGTGGTGAGGATGAGTTGGTATAATTCAAACCCGTCTTCGCGTTCTCGCACACTGATGGTTGTTCGCCCCGCAGAAGCAATGTTAATGGTAGCGCGCCCGCCGGAATTGAGCGTGTTTGACCAGTGCATACCGGTAGCAAAATTTATGTAACGATTGGGTGTAGCGCCGGCAAGGTCAACAAATACACTGTTTCCGTTACCGTTGGGCGAATATCCCAGCGCCCAAACATAATAGGTTCCCGGATTGGTCACATCGATTTGATATTGCAATTCCGGCGCATTGGTGCTGAACGAATAGAAGTTGCCCGTGCCGTCGGGGATATAATAACCCAATTTTCCGTTGCGGGTGGTTACTATCCAGCTGCCGTTTGTGCCGGCGTTATTGGCGGTTTGGTTGGTGGCGTTAACAACAACCAGCCCGTTGCTTTCGCGTACCGCGCCGCAACTTTCTGCGCCGGACGGCGCCACACATACATGGTAGTTATCAAAAGTAACGGTGTTCTTTTTGGTGCTGCTGTGAGAATCGTTTATCACCCCGATATACAAATTATCGGGCATATTGGTCAGCGTGCGGGTGGCTCGCTCTACCCAATTGGTGGGCGGGACGGTGGTATCGTTGGAATAATATAGTGTAAAATCGGCGCCGTGACGGACGATGCGCAGCCATATCGGGCGCGAATGGTTGCTGTAACTGCCGGTATGGCGCGTGCCGTTTATGCGTTCCATACGGTACAGTCGGTTGTTGTGGGTGGATGTCCATAACAATTTATCGGCGGTTGCGTCCAAATCGGCGCGGAGTTCCAGCCCGAACATTGCATAACTGGGCGGGTTGGAGCCGTCTTCGTAATTGCTTTGAGAAACGGCGCGTACCATCACATCAAAATTGCCGGAAACGGTGTGATATGCGTACAAGTATCCGCCGTCATCATCATTGTTGGCATCTACCGCAAGCGACCCGTTGTTGTTCATGGTGATGAGAGTTGTGGCGGGGTCGTAACTAAATGGCGTGTACACGGGTGTACCGGCTTGTATTTCCGAGAATGACGGTGTGGGCGAAGCGGCATTCCCAAAAGCATGGGTGTTCCAACCGGCATCAACCACCCCGTCGAAGTTCGGTGTGTAAAGTACCGAAGTCGGGTTGGTACAATCGGGTGCGCAAACGCGGAAGTCCAGCGCCTCGAAAGTTTGGGGGTTGTTGGTGGTGTACGATGCCGAGAACAACCCGACCAGCGTTTGATTATTGCCGTTAATGACGGGGTTATTGGTAATTTGCCGACCGGTTGTCCACGAGGTGGGTGGTGTGGTGGTATTTTGGGTGGAATAGTATAGCGTAACGGTATTACCCACTCGCTGCACGCGCAGCCACAAGGGGGTTGTTGCCGGAGAGGGAACACTGGCAACCGTACCGCCGATTCTGTTTCCGTTGGGTCTGCGGCTGCGGTATTGCACGCCGTTATTGCGGTAATATCCCCAATCAATTTTGGCGCTATCACCTGCTGTGCTGTTACGTAACTCGATACCCCACTTTCGTGCGTTGGGGTCGGTGGTGCTGATGCGGGCAAGCACTTCAAAATCCGTGCTGCCGCTGTTAAAGTTAAGGGTGCGATAAGCGTAAAACAATCCCCGATTGGACGCATCATCATCTGCGCCCCATGTGCTGCTGCCGGTGGAAATCAATTGCAGTTTATTGGGAACGGGGTCGGGTTGGCTTAAGTCTGTATCCCCATAAGCCTGCAATCCCGTTAAATCCGAGCCGTCATATTCCAGTAGACATGTCGGCGGCGCGATGGTGGTTGACAGCAGGTTGTTACATTCGTTGCTGGACGGGTTGGTGTTGCAGTCTTGCCCTTCGGGGATGCGGTTAGAGGTATCTGCCCGCGCCCACAATTGGTGGTCGAATGCACCATACACCGCCAGCGTGGTGGTGAAAGTGCGGGTTTCGCTGTATGCCAGCGGCGGTTGCAGCCAAATCTTCTGGTCGCCGGGGGGCAGCGAGCGCCCCAAATCCGGGGTGGTGGGCGGGTCGAGATACAGGTCAACATCAAATGAGCGATGGGTGATGGTAACCGGTGCGGCGTTGACGATGGTGACGGTAATCGGCATTTCGGCGTTGAAGGTGGGAATGGGGGGTGTTTCGATGCTGAGTACCTGCAAATCGGCTGCCAGCAGTTGAATGACGGTTTGCGCCGTGGGCGTAATCGGCGATTGGCTGTCGAGATATGAGGTGACGGTCACTACCGAACCGGGGGACAGGTTGGCGGGAATGTCGTATCGCAGCGAACCGTTGCCGGTGCCGTCGGTGGTAACGGGGTTGTACGGCAAGGCGCGTCCCGGCGGTGTGGAGCCTTCTTCCTCCACGTAAACATAATATTGACTGTTGAGGTTGTGGTTGTGCAATTCTACCGTTACCGGTGCGCCGGGTACTTGGGTGTTCCCCTGCGCGATGCGCAGATACGGGTTGGGAATCACTTCGATATCGGGGCTTTCGGCGGTGTATCCTCCCGGCGACGGGTTGGTTGAATGCGGTTTCGACTGCAAGGTGTAGTTGAAACCCTGCGGGGTGCTGTATGGAATGGTGTATCGCAACGACAGGAAACCGTTGGCATCGGTGGTGGCGGTGGCATCGGCGATGATGAGTTGGTCTTCCCAAAAGATGTCGTATTGGGTGTTGGGGGCGTGGTTGCGCAGTTGAAACTCGATGGTGCTGCCGGCGGGCCAACTGTATCCGCCCACCACGGCAATAAACGGGGTTGGCGGCGTGCTGACAACCAGAGGCGTTTGAGCAATCACGGTGCCGGGGTACTGCGCATCTTCGGTTTGAACGGTGTAATTTCCGTCGGGCAGGGCATCTGACAAGGCATAGACCAAGTAGATATTACCGAAAGCATCGGTACTTTGCGCCGGGTTAATGATGGTATCGGCGCCGGTATCGGTGTTGTGCAGTTTGATGATATAATCGCGGTACGGCGAGTGTTTTTGTACAAGAATGTTCAAGTAAATGCCGTTGGGGGTCGTGACGGATGCGCCGCAGTCGCCCTGATTGATTTTGATGCACCCTTGCCGCAGGGTAAGCGAACGAGTGGCAACCGTAGTGCTGGTAATCACGCTACGGAGAATATAGGTGCCTTCTGCCAGCGAACCGTTATTGGGAATGGTGTACGATTCGTATGCGGCGGGGAAGGCAGAAATGCCGTTGGCATCGGTGGAAAGCGAATTCAGGGTGTCAACGGTTGACCCGTCTTTTTGCAAATCGATATTGTAGGTGGTGAGCGGGGCGTGCGAAATCAGTGAATAGGTTAAGACGCTGCCAAACGGTAAAATGTCTTCATTGGTGATAATTGCCGGCAGAATCGGCTGGGTAACGGTAAGGAAAGCCGTGGCAATTTGGGTGTCGTCCAGTGCGCGCGATTCAACGGTATATGTGCCCACGGGTTTATTCAACGGGATGGTATAGGCAATGATGCCGTTGCCCTGGGCATCGGTGGTTACCAGCCCAACCAGTAAATTATCCACAAAAACATTGTAACTGGTGTTGGCATCGTGCTGACGAATCCGAATGAAAATGGTTTCTCCGGCGGGATGGCTCTGGCCGTCTTGAATTTCGATGAGCGGGTCGGTGTTGGGTCCGCCGCTGCCACTGCCGGGACTACCGCCGGTTCCCTCTTCAAAGGGTGGCGGCGCACCGGTAATGGGTTTGCCGCCTTCGTTACGCATCACCATAGATGCTTGAATGGTGAGATAACCGTTCGGTACCATAGCGGCATAAATCGGGTCGAAAAGGGCAACATTGTGGTACAGGCTTATCCGTACATCCGAACCTTCAATGCCGGGGTGGTTGGGCTGTACGATGCGTTCGTTGCCGTCAACATCGTATTCAATCCAATCTACCCGAATGCCGAGCACACCGGCACAGGTGGCGTCGCAGGTGGAACGGTCGAGAAACGTGTCGTACTGTGTCACATCGGTAATGACGCGGCTGTACGCTGTTCCGGCAGAACTTTTAATTGCCACGCGCTCGATGTAATTCAAACGTTGTTCGGGGGACAATGTCCACGGGTCGCCGGTGGCATTCAGCGGTTTACCCGAAACGGCGTAACGGGCGGCATCTTTTACCGCATTTTGGGCGGCAATATATGCTTGAATGACGTGTGCGCCTTCGGCAATACCCAGCAGAATTAAAACCAGCACGGGCAGCACCAGTGCAAATTCAACTAAACCTTGTCCACGGTGTTTAAAGTGTCCCATCGGTTGCCTCTGTTTTCAATAATTACAACGGTTGGCATCAAAATTGCGCCAATTGTACACCATCAGCATATAACAAATGGGATTTTTTTTCTATGAGGGATTCCCTGATTTGCGGGGGAAAATACCTGAGTTGCCGACGCATCGGTTGTGGTTGCGGCAATTATTCAACGGGTAACCACAGCGATACGGTTGTGCCGCGCCCCGGTGTACTGTCGAAGGTGATTTCGCCGTGCAGCATGGTAATCTGCTCTTGCATACTGATAATGCCCATGTGTTTTTGTTTGGGCGCTTCGGCGATGGCTTCTTCAACATCAAATCCTTCGCCGTTATCGGTGATGGTGGCGGTTACGCGGTCGCGCTGCAATTCAATGTTGATGTTCACTTCGGTGGCGTGGGCATGGTCGGCAACATTATTGAGGAGTGCTTGAACCACCCGGAAAAGAGTCACTTCGATGTGGGCGGGCAGGCGCCGTTCTGCGCCGGAGACCAGCAAATTGCACGCCAAGTCTTCGTGAGAGGATTCAAACTCTTGCACATATTGTTTCAAAGTGGGAATGACGCCCAAATCATCAAGCATCATCGGGCGGAGTTGGAAGATATATTCGCGAATTTTTTGGAAGGTTTCGTTAACCGCGTCTTTCAGCACGCCCAACTCGTTGCGCGCCCGCGCCGGGTCTTTGTCGAAAAGTCGCTCGACAATTTCGGCTTGCAGGATGAGGTTGGTTAACGATTGTGCCGGACCGTCGTGCAATTGCCGCGACAGGTGCAGCCGTTCCTGCTCTTGCGCGTTGATGATGTTCATCATACTGCTGGCGGCGGTGATGTTTGCGCCGGGGCTGGCTGGCAATCCGCTTTCCGAAACGGCATCGCGTTGGTAGTAACTGTCAATAATGTGTTTCAGGTGGTTGGCGTACCGTTCCAGATATTGTTGTTTGCCCTGCAACTGTTCCACTTGCCCGCGCATCATAAACAACCGGCTTTGGGTATCTTGCGCATTGCGGTAAATTTCTTGGATGTCTTCGCGGGGCATCGTATCAATATTGCTTTCCATTAGCCGCAGTCTGTTGCTGATTTGGGCGTTGCGCTGCGAAAGTTTTTCCACCTCATCGGCGCTTTGGCGAATGAGCATGGAAATTTCCCGCATTTCGTTTTGAATTTGCTGGTATTCGGCTTCTGCCGCTTCGATAACTTGGGCAAAAGTTACTTCCGGTTGGGTTTCCTCTGTTGTTTGAGAATCCATCATGGCTGTTTATCCCTTACCCGATTAATTTTGAATTTCTTCATCCTGCAAACGGATCCAACCGCGTTTAACGGCGTACAGTGCGGCTTGGGTGCGGTCGTTCACCGCCAATTTGCGCAAAATGCTGGTCATGTGATTTTTTACCGTTTGGCGGCTGATACCCAGCGAATATGCCACTTCTTTATTGCTTTCGCCTTTGGCAATGTGCTGTAAAATTTCCATTTCGCGCGGCGAAAGGGGGGCAAACATTTGGTTGGGTTCGCCGTCAACGTATGCCACATGGTCAAATTGCTGTAAAATCCAACTGGCGGCTTCCGGTTGGTCGAGCACGGCATCGTCAATAACATAATTCCCTTGACTTACCTGCCGAATGGCATCTACCAAACGGCGGGGGGTAACATCTTTGGGGAAATACGCGGCGGCGCCGGCGCGTATGGCGTGGAAAATTTGCTCGTCATCGTGGTAGGCAGTCAGCATTATCACGGCAATATCGGGGTGCGATTGCTTCAACTCGCGGGTAATTTGCAGTCCGTTTAAGTGCGGCAGGTTAATATCAAGCAAAATCACATCGGGGTTGAGTTGTTTTGCCAGCCGCAGTGCCTCTTCGCCGTCTGCCACCTCCATGATGACATTAAAATCCTCTTGCGATTCCAGCACGCGCCGTAATCCCTGTCGAAACAGTGGATGGTCATCAACGAGCATAATACTGGTTGCCATAAATCACGTGCCTCCCAACCTTGTGGCTAAAATTTGGGGTACGGGATGGAAAGAATAACCTCGGTCCCGTTAGATTTTTCGCTGTTTATTTGAATGGAACCGTGCAGCAACCGTGCAATTTCGGTGATGCTGACCAGCCCCAATTGTCGGCGCGGATGGTTGGTTAAATTAGGCGACATACCGATACCGTTGTCGCGGACGATAAATTGCAGGTTGCCGTCGTTTTCTGCCACAATTACTTGCACCGAATCGGCTTCGGCGTGCTGTGCCACATTGTGCAGCGCCTCTTGAATCACGCGGAAAATTGCCGTTTCGATGATGTACGGCAGGGCTTCTACCAGCGTATGCACCTGCAAATCGGTGGCAATACGGGTATGGGTTTGGAATTTTTCCAAATAGCGGCGCAACCCCGCTACCAACCCGAAATTACCCAACACGGTGCCGGGTTCCAAATCCGCCACCAAAAAACGCAAGTTTGCCAGCCCTTCTTCCAATTCCTGTTGAAGGGCATCAATGCCTGCCATCACTTCGTCAAGATTGCTATTGTCCATTAACAGCAGGTTTTTTACTGCAGACAACTCGAATACCGCGTTTGCCAGCAGCTGACCGTCGGTGTCTTCCAGCCGTTTGGCGGTTTTGGCACGCTCTTCCTCTTGCCATTGGAGCAATTGCACCTCCGACAGCGGCATCGTCGGCGGCGAAACCGTGGCGTTGCCGGACAGCAATGCTTGCAATTGCCGGTGCTCTGCCAGCAGAATTTCGGTTTGGCGGGCGATAGCAGCATACGTGCCGGTTGTATCGCTGTTTTGCGCGGCAGGCATGGCTGCCACTTTTTCTGCCAATGCCGATAACGCTCGCCGGCTTTCTGCCAGCAATCTTGCTGCCTCGTCTGTGAGTTGGGTGAATGGCGCATCTGCGTTAGGCATCTCGTTCGCTCCGTAGTACAAAAGTAGTATACCACAGGCGATTGACAATTAGCAATTAACTGTTGAAAATTATTTGTCGGACGGGGGAATTTCAAACACAGTCATATTGTCATGGTGATGTTCGCGCGCCCATGCCGAATCGGTGCGATAGACCGTCGGCAGCGCCGCGGTCATTTCGGGATACCAACCGGGGAACGTGACCAGATATTTTGCCCCCGCCGCCCGCGAAAAATTCAGCAGCGCCGGCTCATCGCGGATGAACGGAATCACCGCCGGGGTAATCAGCCCCGCCAAATCAACCAGCGGGCGCGCCGTAAAATAGCCAATCGCGCCGATGTCATGCGCGGCGATGACCGTATCGGGCGCGGTATTTTCGTTGAGCCAGCGCGCGGTTTTCACCATTTCCGTGTCAATGAACGTGACATCGTTGGCGTAACTCTGCGCGCCGAGCAGCACAAACGCCGCCATCGCCGCCCCCGCCGAAACCATTGCCGCGCGGCTGAATATCCGCGCCCATGCCGCCGAGTGGTTCGGGCGCAACAGTTGCGCCGTCCCCCACACCCCGAAAAATATCAGCCACGGCAGGGTCGGCATTTCATATCGCCCGTGCTGGTATGTGACGGGCAGCCGCGCCGCGTAAAGCGTGATGTGCGCCAACCACCAAAATCCCGTCACCATTAGTGGGACATTTTTTTGCCGGAATGCTCGCCACAACCCGAATATCGCGCCCGGCAGCAGCAACATCTGTCCGCCGACGAATTGCACCCCCGCCACCGACAGCCATCGCCGCCACAGGGGTATATCTTTCAGCAGGATGGCATACTCGCGCTGTTTGGCGTAAAATGTGTTGGGGAAAATCAGCCCGCTGGTGATGAGGTTGAACGCAAAATAAGGCAGCAACGGCAGCAGTACCCCCGCGCCGAACGCCAGTAAACGGGGAACGGACAATTTCCGCGCCGAAAGCATATCCGCCAGCAATGCCAGCCCGACCAACCCCGCCAGCCCGATACCCTCCGGGCGGGTGAGCGTCAACAGCCCGCCGATGAGACCCAGCCCGGCTGTCTGCGGCACGGACGGAGATTTTCGCCACGCGGCGAACCGTTCCACCAGCAGCACCGACAGCCACACAAACAACACCGTTTCCATCCCCGATGCCGCCGCCCAAACCAAATGCCATTCGCCCATCACCGCCGCGCCGATGAGCACTGCCAATTTGGGTGACGCGGGGAACAGCCGCCGCGCCAGCCGCATCATAAAAAATCCCGAAAGTCCCAAAAATACAATATTCAGCCCGTGCGTCCACCACAGAAACGGCACGCGCAGCGCGTATCCCGCCGCCAGCAGCAGTGTCCACAGCGGCGCGGTGCTCCCCGCGCTCGGCACGCCGGGCGTAAAAGCG
>CAYPNZ010000025.1:2839-13789 GCA_964411845.1 uncultured Anaerolineaceae bacterium | reverse complement strand
ATCCCCGCGCCAAAGTTAAAGCCGACTTTACCCAGCACCACCACAATGCCGCCGTTCATATATTCACAGCCGTGGTTGCCCACCCCTTCCACCACTGCCAACGCGCCGCTGTTGCGCACGGCGAAGCGCTCGCCCGCCTGCCCCGCGGCAAACAGATGCCCGCCGGTTGCGCCATACAGTGCCGTATTGCCCAAAATGGTATTTTCGTGCGGGATGATGGGGGTTTCGGGCGGCGGGATGATGACAATTTCGCCGCCGTGCATCCCTTTGCCCACATAATCGTTCGCTTCGCCGATGACGGTCAGGTGCATCCCCGGCATATTGAACGCCCCGAAACTTTGTCCGGCGCTCCCCTCGAACACAAAATTGAGTTTGTGCGCCGGTAATCCCGCCGTGCCGAATTGAGCGGCAATAGCGCCGGCAAGCGTTGCCCCCACCGAGCGGTCGGTGTTGCGAATTTTCATTCGTTGCGAAATGATACCGCCATTGCGCAGCGCCGGACGCGCCACTTCCAGCAAATGCCAATTCAGCGCACTGACGCTGAAAATATCGTTGGCGGGCAAAATGTTGTGACGGGGTAAAATACCCTTTTCATCCGGCGTTGCCAGCAATGGCGACAAATCCATCGCGGGCAAATCGGTTTGCACCAGCAAATCGGTGCACCCGATGATGTCATCCAGCCGCCGGTAGCCCATTTTCGCCAGCAATTCGCGCACTTCTTCCGCAATAAAGGTCATATATGCCATCACCATTTCCGGTTTTCCGGGAAATTTGGCGCGCAGTTCGGCTTTTTGGGTGGCGACCCCCACCGGGCAGGTGTTTTTTTGACACGCTCGCGCCATCACGCAGCCTTCGGCAACCAGCGCCGCCGTGCCGAACGAAAATTCATCCGCGCCGAGCAGCGCCATCTGCACCACATCATACCCCGTTTTCAGCCCGCCATCCACCCGAATCCGCACCCGGTCGCGCAAATCGTTGGCGATGAGCGTTTGCTGTGCCTCTGCCAAACCGATTTCCACCGGCAAGCCGGCGTGTTTCATACTGCTCAACGGCGATGCCCCCGTGCCGCCATCTGCCCCACTGATGTGTACCACATCCGCCCCGCCTTTTACCACCCCGGCGGCAACCGTGCCCACCCCGCTTTCCGCCACCAGTTTCACCGAAACGGCGGCAAACGGATTTATCTGTTTCAGGTCGAAAATCAACTGCGCCAAATCTTCAATGCTGTAAATATCGTGGTGCGGCGGCGGGGAAATCAGCCCCACGCCCGGCGTACTGTGGCGCAGTGCGGCAATTTCCGCCGTTACTTTATGACCGGGCAAATGCCCGCCTTCTCCCGGTTTTGACCCCTGTGCCATTTTTATCTGCAACTCTTTTGCCGACATCAGATATGCCGGGGTTACGCCAAAGCGTCCCGACGCCACTTGTTTGATGGCGCTGTTTGCTTCGGTGCCGAAACGCCGGGGGGCTTCGCCGCCTTCGCCGCTGTTGCTCATACCGCCCAGCCGATTCATTGCGATTGCCAGCGTGCGGTGCGCTTCGGCGCTAATTGCCCCGTGGCTGATTGCCGCGGTGGAAAATCGGCGCAAAATTTCCGCCGTACTTTCCACATTTTCGATGGGGATGGGCGCGCGGTCGGAGTGGATGGACAACCCGTCAACCGGCGAAACCGCCACCTGCCGGTCATTTTCCGCGCGGGTCAATGCCGAAAATTCGCGGTATGCCGCCCGATTTCCGGTTTTGACGGCACGATGCAGCGCACCGACAACCTTCGGGTTGAAACTGTGATATTCGCCGCCGCGTTTAAATTTGAACCAGCCCGGACTTTCCAGCCGCGGACGGCTGCCAAAAGCCACGCGATGCCGGTGCAGCACACCCGCCGCCAAATGTTCCAGTGTTGCCCCGCCGAAACGGGCGGGTGTGCCAACCAAACACAAATCAATCACATCGCGGCTCAAGCCGATTGCCTCGAAAATTTGAGCGCCGCAATAACTGTCAACGGTCGAAATGCCCATTTTCGACATAATTTTCAGCAATCCTTTTTCCAGCGCGTGGCTGTAATTTTGCGCTGCCTGCACCGGCGAAACATCTTTCAATTTCCCGTCCGCTGCCAATTGCGCTGCCGTTGCCAGCGCCAAATAGGGATGCACCGCCTCGGCGCCATAGCCAATCAGCGCGGCAAGATGATGCACGTCGCGCACTTCGGCGGTTTCAACCACAATGCTGGTCAGCGACCGCAAACCGGCGTTGATGAGCCGGTGGTGTACCGCGCCAACCGCCAGCAATATGGGCACGGGGGCGTTTTCGGCATCCACCGCGCGGTCATCCAGCCAAATAATTGCGGCGCGGTGCTCGCGCGCCCGCACGGCACGCTCGGCAGCGGCGGCGAGATTTTCCAACGCCATTTTCAGCCCGGCAGCGCCGGTTGCCACCGGAAATGTTGCCGATAACCGCACGCCGTGAAAATCGGGATGGCTGCGGGTGAGCCGTTGCAATGCCGTCAGGGTTTCTTCCGAAAGGACGGGGCTGTTGAGCACAATTTGCGGGGCGCGCTGTGCGCCGTCCAGCAGAATATTTTCTCGCCGCCCCAGCATTACCCGCAGCGACATACCCGCCTGCTCCCGCAGGGGGTCAATTGGCGGGTTGGTAACTTGGGCAAAACGCTGTTTCAGGTAATGATGTACCGGGTGGTCGGTGCGCCCCAACAGCGCAATGGGGGCATCATCGCCCATTGAGCCGATGGGTTCGGCGCGGCTGCCCGCCATCGGACGCAAAATGACGGTCAACTCTTCGGAAGTGTAGCCAAAGGCGGTTTGAAATTGCGCGATGTCAAATGTCGGGGTGACATTTTCCGCCGGTGACGGCGACGGGTTGCGGGGCAACGGCACGGTGATGCGCGCCAGCCATTCGCCGTAATTCGCGCGATGCGCCAATTGATTTTTGATTTCGGTGTCGGTTAAAATGACGCCGGCATCAGTATCCAGCACCAGCATTTCGCCGGGACCGAGCCGCCCCTTTTTGATGATTTTTGCGGCGGGCAGGTGCGCAAATCCCGCCTCTGAACCGGCAACGAGCAATCCGTCGGCGGTGAGATGGTAGCGCATGGGGCGCAAGCCGTTGCGGTCGAGGGTGATGCCCACGGTGTGCCCGTCGCTGAACACCAGCGCCGCCGGTCCGTCCCACGGTTCCATCAAACCGGCATGGTAGGCGTAAAAATCGCGGCGGCGACGATTTTCGGGGGTATCGGGCAGCATTTCCCACGCCTCCGGCGTCAGCATCGCCATTGCGTGCGGTAAACTTCGCCCGGATTGCACCAGCAATTCCAGCACATTGTCGAGCATGGCGGAATCGCTGCCGCTATCGTCAATAACCGGTTTCAGGTATTCAATATCCGCGCCCCACACCGGCGAAGCCAGCGTGGCTTCGCGGGCGCGCATCCAATTGAAGTTGCCCTGAATGGTGTTAATTTCACCGTTGTGGCACAGCATACGGAAGGGCTGGGCGCGATGCCACGCCGGAAACGTGTTGGTGCTGTATCGCTGGTGGAAAGTTGCCAGCCCGACCTGAAACCGATAGTTGAGCAGATCGGTATAAAATTTACCCAAATCATCGCCCAGCAGCAACCCTTTGTAAACGATGGTGCGGGCGGAAAACGAGCAGATATACAGGTCGGGCAATTCGGCGGCGCGGGCTTCTTTTTCGATGATGCGGCGCGCCAAATAAAGTTTGCGTTCAAACTCTGCGGGGGAAAGGGTGTAAACCGAAGTGACCAACGCTTGCACGATGGTTGGTTTGCCGGCTTCTGCCTGCGGACCGAGGGCGCGCAGGTTTTGGGGCACGTCTCGCCACGCCAGCAATTTTAAACCCAGCGCGGGGCGCGCCAACACTCGCTCAACCAAAGCGATGGCGGCGGCGGTGCGGTCGGCGTGACGGGGGAAGAAAAACTGTCCCACAGCCAACGCGCCGTTTGCCGGCGGGGAAATGTGTCGCCGCCTCAATTCTTCGGCAAAAAACGAGTGGGGAAGTTGACACATAATGCCCGCGCCGTCGGATGTTTTTCCGTCTGCCAGCACGCCGCCGCGGTGTGTTAAATTCGACAGCGATTTGAGCGCCAACGGCAAAATATCGGGATGCGGCTTGCCGTCAAGGTATGCCACAAAACCAATACCGCACGCATCGTGTTCAAATTCGGGGGAATATAATGTATTGTGCACAGCGTCCTCCTCGCTTCAAACCGGTTGTTTGAAACTTGCTAAAGAGGGGACGGCGCTGTCTGAAAAACGACGATGTTTTTTGCCCTCGGGGGTAGATTGTTTTTCAGTGCCCGAATTTTAGCACAGCCTCGCCGAAAAAGCAACGGCTTTTTTCTGTGGGATAGAAGGTAATACCGCCACCAAACAAAAAGACTCGTGGAGAAGGTATATCCTCCACGAGTCTTTTGTCGCTCACGACTTTTCAAATCAAGATGCCGAAGCCTGCATTTTGGAAGCGGTAGATTGATGCGCAAAAGCGGTGTGCGAATGCAATACAATATCAATGGCAGCCAGAATATCACCGGTGGCAATGGGTTTTAACAGATAATCTTTCACGCCGAGTTCTATCGCTTTCATCGTTATCTCCACGCTGGCACCCGCAGAGAGAATGATGATATGTGTGTCGGGGAAATCTTGATGCAGCCGCTGTATCAGTTGAATGCCGTCAATATCCGGCATACGAATATCAACAACCACCAGCGAGACAGATACCTTTGACAATATGTGCAACATCTGCGGCACCGATGCAGCCTGCTCGACAAGATAGTCTTTAAACTTCAATGTGCGCGCCAGAGCACTGCGAAACGGTGTATCCGGGTCAGCCAACAATATCCGTTTTTTAGTCAACGCAGACACCAATATTCTCTCCAACAAATTAACGGAAACCCACGTGACTATTGTATCATAAAAAAACGCCGGAAATATTGCAGTTTTATTGCAATTTTGTTCAAAGTTAAACAATAGCCCCTTGCAAAAATGCTGAACATCAGTTCGGAATGACAAACTTATGCAAGAGCAGCAATTCTCAGTATGATTTTTTGTTCAATGGGGACATCATCACGAAAACCGGTTGCCTGTCCGTGTAGGGGCACGCGGCGGCGTGCCCCTACGGAAAAGGAAGATTAGGCAAATCTGAGGTGGGGGAAGCTCGCGAGCCGTCCCTACAAAAGTTTCAAAATGAGAATTGCTAACGTTGCACTGTTATGCGATTATAATTTTCTGGGAACAAACATATACCCGCGCCGCCGAACGGTGCGCAATATCGGCGGGTCGCTTTTTAAAACGGGGATTTTTGTGCGCAGCCGCGACAGATACGGGCGCACCAACCGTTGCGCCTCGGTTTCGGTCAGCGAACCGTCGCCGAGCAAACGAAATGCCAACTGTCGAGAGGTGAGCAATTGGTTGGCATTCTCCATCAAATATCCCAGCAACACCGCTTCGCCCTCGCTGATGGCAACCGGCGCGTCAGTGTGGTCAACCGTTACATATCTGCGCATTCTGTCCAGCGAAATCGGCGGCACATACATTGTTTCGCCATCGTCAATTACGGAGTACGCCGAGACAACATCGCTGCCGTTTGCGAATGCGGATGCGGTTTGCAAGCGCATCGAATCCACCACGCTGGTAATAGCCTCTGCCAGCATATTTCGGTGCATTCGCTCGGCGTGATTTGTCAGCAGGTTTCTCACCGTTTCGCACAGCAGTTGGGTGGGCACCGGTTTTTGCAAAAAGTCCACCGCCTGCGATTTCACCGCGGCGATGGCGTTATCTAACGATGCGTGCGCCGTGATGACCAGAATCAGCAGGTGCGGCAGAATTTCGCGGGTTTTGCGCATAACGGTGATGCCGTCCATACCCGGCATTTTCATATCGAGTATCATCAGCGTGAAAGGGGTATCACGCATTAACGATAGCGCTTCCGCCCCCGAAGCCGCGCCATAAACATCGTACCCCTGCAACGACAGGGCTTTAATCCAAGCATTGCGCACCGATTGTTCGTCATCTACCACTAAAATGCGGTAATGTTTTTTGGTTGTTGCCGAATTGTTTGACCGGTTCATTTTACGCCTCACCTGTTATTCAACCGAATTTGCCGCCGGGAGGATAACGCGGAATATGGCGCCTTCGCCCCCGTCCAAATTTTCAGCCGAAAGCCCCCCGCCGTGCTGTTCGATGATATTATAACTTGTCCATAAACCCAAACCGCTCCCTTCTTCTTTGGTGGTGAAGAAAGGTTCAAATAAATGCGGCAAAACTTCTTTTGCTATGGGCGGACCGTCATTGGCAAATAAAATTTCCACCTTCTGTTCCGCGGATACATCCTGCACGGTGATGGTAATGGTTCCCGCCTTTTTTCCGCCGCGGATAGCATCAATGGCATTCAATATCAAATTCAAAAATACCTGATGCAGTTGGTGCTGCGCAGCGACCACCGGTTGGGATGAGTGGAAATTGGTCGTCACCGTTACCCCGTTTTTTTCCAATTGCTTGCGCCACAAACGCAATACGCGGTTGATGATGTCTGCCACCATCAACTGTTCGCGCATTTCGGGGCGAGGGCTGGCAAAACTTAAAATATGCTGGCTCAATTCCGTCACCCGTTTCAATTCGTGGCGAATGACGTGAAAATACTCTTCTTTTTCTTCCGGGGTCAGCGGAAAATCCAAAATCAAGTCTAAATTTGTTTGAATGGCTTGCAGCGGGTTATTCAATTCGTGCGCCAATGCCGCCGAAAGTTGCCCCAGCGCCGCCATCCGCTCGGTGCGAATGGCGTGCTGTTCCGCCAATTTTCCGGTGGTCACATCGCGAATGGCGCACAATATTTCGTCGCGCCCGGCGGTAAAATGCGCCTCGAAGTAGCGGGTTTTGCCATCCACTTCCAGCGAATATGAAAATTCGCGCGGTTCGCCGCTGCGAGCAACAGCCAGCGCGGTGGCGTGCAATTGTTTGCCCGTTTGTGGCGGAAGCAAATCCACTGCCGTTTTCCCCAAAAATCGGTCAGGGGTGATGAATAACAACTCGGGAAAGTTTGTATGATAGTCAATGATGTGTCCGGCTTCATCCAACCGAAAAACCAAGTCGGGAATAGCTTGCAACAGGGCTCGCTGCCGCGCTTCGGCGCGCGAAACCTTTTCCAAAAGCCGTTTGTGCCGTTCCGCCGATTCCACCCGCTCGGTAATATCGAATGCCGTGCCCAAAACGGCATCGTTTCCTTCAAACTCAATCGGCGCAAAACTTAACTCAACCCACAAAATTCGTCCGTCTTTCCGCTGAAGTTTCACCTCATACCGCGAAGGCGGGTACCCGCCCGCTTGCCGTGCCATCCCGCGCTGCATCACAATTGCCCGATGGTCGGGATGCACCACATCCCAAAAATTCATCTGCCGAACTTCTTCATCGCTGTAACCGGTTACATATTTGAACCAGTTGTTCACATACCGAAAGCGTGTGCCCTGATAAATGAAAATAGAGGCGGAAACAATTTCGGTGAGTTGCCGAAATTTCTGTTCGCTGGCAAACAGGGCGCTGCGCACGGCGTGATGCAGGTTTTCTTGCGCCAGCAACATTTCGTGCCGTGCCTCGCGGAAAAACCCCACCGAAATCCCGCTCAGCACTTCGGCAATTTCCGCGTGCAGTGTGTGCGCCTCAAAAGGCGGCGATATCGCCAGCAATGCCTGCCAAAGTGCTTTTTGCGTTTCGCCCAGCGTTTCGGGCTGCAAATAACGCAGCCGAGAAAGTGACGTGCCGATTTTTACGCCCGCTTTTTCGCGCGCTTCCGGTGTTTTTTCAAAAATCGCCTCAATGAGCCGGGTGGTTAATTTTTTAAAAAAAGAACGCAGCCGAGATTGCGGCAACGACAAATAACTGGTTCGCTTTACCGCCGTCAGCCACGTTTCGGTTATCATCGCCGTGTGCTGCGCCAAATATTCTTTTAATGCCAAAGGTTCTTTTGTAGCCGCCACTGATATTGCCTTAAAGTTATCGAAATCACGCTTTGCGATTATTATACGACCCATTCGAGAAAGACACAATCAGCCACGTTGCTGTATTTTTTCGCCCGCGAAATTCTTAATATCGGAGCATTGTAAGTATACAACATAATCCAAAATTTGTACTCAAACAGTTTTTGAATCCGCTCAAACAAACTTTGAATCTATTGAAACTTTTGCAAAAATCCGAAATTATACAGAGAAACGTTTGATTTTAAGCGATGTCATTCCCGCCTGTGCCCTGCGGGTACGAAAGCGGGAATCTATAAATTTTTATGGATTCCGGATATTTCCCTGCGGGAAATTCCGGAATGACATATCAGTTGTAATTGTTTCCGTAGAGGCACGCGGCGGCGTGCCCCTACGATTTCACTTGCAGAAGGTTATCCGGCAAATGACTTTGCAACAGTCGCACCCGCCGACAATTTTCGCTTGCCCGCCGCGTGTCTCCGTGATATACTGCCGGTATGCGTTTTTTCAATTTGGCAGCCATCATCACCGCATTATTTTTGGCAGGATGCGCCATCGAACCGCAGCCGCCGCAAACGCTATTGTTCGCTTCCGACCGGGCAGGCAACGGCGATATTTTCGCAATGGACGGCGGCGGACGGCTGACCAACCTGACCCGCACCGATACCGGCGACTGGTCGCCGCGGTGGTCGCCCGACGGACGGCGTATCGCCTTCACCGCGCACCGCAGCGGCAACGCCGACATCTGGCTGATGAATGCCGACGGCAGTCACCCGCGCAATTTAACCGATAACCCCGCGTGGGATTATTCGCCGGCGTGGTCACCTGACGGACAGCGCATCGCCTTCATTTCCGAGCGCGACGGCGACGCCGAAATTTTTGTGCAGCCGCTCGACGGCTCGCCCGCCGAGCAACTGACGCACAACAACCATCAAGATAAACTGCCGAATTGGTCGCCGCGCGGCGATACGCTGGTTTTCGCCGCGGTGGTAGACGGCATCGAGCGCCCGTACCGGCTCGATTTGGCAACGGGCAATGTTTCGCCGCTGCTCTCTACCAATTTAAACGGCACAAATCCGGTTTTTAGTCCGTCCGGCGAAAAAATCGCCTTCATCGGCTGGCAAGATACCGACACCATCAATATTTTTCTGCTGGAACCGGAAACCGGCTCGCTGCAGAAAATTTTCAGCGACACGGCGTGGCTCGGTTCGCTCAGTTGGTCGGCGGATGGCGGCTGGCTCTTTTTCACCGCCCGGCAGCACGGCAACCACAATTTAATGGCGCTGCGATTGACGGACGGCGCGGTTTTTCGGCTGACGGGCGCAACCGCGTGGGACGATTTCGCCGCGCTGTCGCCGCTGTCGCCGCCATTTGCGCCGCCCCCCGCCGAATCGCTCGCCGAACCGCCGCCCGCTGCCGCCGATTTTATCTTCGGCGTAAATTTGGCGGATTTGGCGAACGCTTATTTGGTGCAAGATATGCGTTTCGGCGCGATAAAAGGATATATCAACTGGGCAACGGTAGAAACGCAGCCGGGTGAATTCCGCTGGACAGACCCCGATAATGTGCTGAAAGCCGCCGACGGCGCAGGCGCGGAAGTTTTACTGCGGGTTCACGGCACACCGGCGTGGGCGCGCCCGCCAAATTCCGCCGAAAGCCATCCCCCCACCGACCCCGCCGACTTTGCGCGCTTCCTGTCGGCGCTGGCAACCCGCTATCGGGGACGGGTGGCGGCATACGAAATTTGGAACGAACCGAATTTGGGGTACGAGTGGGGCAATCAACCGCCCGACCCCGCCGCATACACCGCGCTGCTGCAAGCGGCATATCGCGCCATAAAAACCGCCGACCCCGCCGCGCTGGTCATTTCCGGCGGGTTGGCGCCCACCGCCGGCGATGATTTCCCCGCCGCGATGAGCGATTTGGATTTTTTGGCGGGTATGTACGCCGCCGGCGCGCGGGGAAATTTCGATGCGCTGGGAAGCCATATCTACACTTTCGGGCAATCGCCCGATGCCGTGTCCGCCAATCCCGCCGACATCACTTTCCGGCGGGTAGCGCGTCAGCACGAAATTATGCTGGCGCACGGCGATACGTCGCCGGTGTGGGTAACGGAAATGGGCTGGAATATCGCCGCCCCCCGCCCGGTCAGCGACGACCACCGCTGGGGTGTGTCGGAATTGCGGCAATCTGAATATTTGACGCGGGCATACAGCAAAATTCGCACCGAAATGCCGTGGATTTCCGCCGCATTTCTGTTCAATCTCGATTTCAGCGCCGCACCGTGGTACACTGCCGATAATCCGATGCGCTGGTATGCCGTTCTCAACCCCGACCGCACGCCCCGCCCGGCGATGACACAATTGGCAACTCTACGAAAAGGAAGAGCCGCCCCCTGATGACCGGCGGCTAAAAACGATTATGCGACTCGTCATCAAATTTGGCACAAATGTAATTGCCAGCCCCGACAGAACCATCAACAAACCCCGATTGCTGGAAATGGTACGGCAAATTGCCGCGCTGCACCGCGAGGGGCATCAATTGGCGCTGGTTTCGTCCGGCGCAATTTTTGTCGGGCGCAAAAATGCCCCCGCCCTGCCCCAGCGAAAGGATATTCCGTTCAAACAGATGCTCGCCGCCATCGGGCAGGTGAAACTGCTCAACATTTACGAGCAATTGTTCGATATTTACGGCATCACCATTGCGCAAGCGCTGCTCACTCGCAGCGATTTGGGCAACCGCGCCCGCTATCTCAACGCGCGCAACACCTTCAACCTGCTGCTGGAACAGGGAATATTGCCCATCGTCAATGAAAATGATGTGGTCGGCGTGGAAGAAATTAAAATCGGCGATAACGATAATTTGTCGGCGCTGGTGGCAAATTTAATTGACGCCGACCGGCTCATCATTCTCACCGACCAACCCGGGTTATTCACCGCCGACCCGCGCCATCACGC
>CAYPNZ010000025.1:0-2829 GCA_964411845.1 uncultured Anaerolineaceae bacterium | reverse complement strand
TGCGGAAGTACCCGCCATCACCGCCGACATTCACGCGCTGGCTGGCGGCACCGACAGCGCGATGGGCGTTGGCGGCATGAGCACCAAAATTCAAGCGGCGCAACTGGCAACCCGTTCCGGCGTGGAAACGATTATCGCTTCGGGGCACGAGCCGGACGTGCTGGTACGGCTGGTACTGCACGCCGAAAGTTTGGGCACTCGCTTTCCGGCAAAAATATCGCACGTGGAAAGCCGCAAACGATGGATTTTGGCGGAACCGGTTGCCGGTGCAGTGGTGGTAGATTCCGGCGCAGCCGCTGCGGTCACCCGGGGCAATCGCAGTTTGCTGCCGGCGGGCATCATCGGGGTGCGGGGCAACTTTTTGCGCGGGGCAACGGTCGCCATTGAAAATGAACGGGGCAAAAAACAGGGACGCGGCATCGTCAATTACAAATCGGCGGATATTGCCGCCATTGCCGGGCATCAATCGGATGAAATTGAAACGATTTTAGGGTATAATTACGGGGATACCGTCATTCACCGAGACAATTTGGTGGTTGTATAGCGGTCGGTTGTCAGCGGTCAGCGGTTGGTGCGTGACAGCAGACTGCCGATAACCGTCCGTTACCGGAAAAGGAGATGAAAATGAACGAAGAACTGAAAATTTTGGGGAAACAAGCGCGGTTGGCAGCGCGAGACCTGTCGCAAGTGGGGAACGCGCAGAAAAACAAAGCGCTGGCGGCAATTGCGGAAGAAATTATCGCCCGCACCAACGATATTTTATCCGCCAACACCGAAGATATTCACACTGCGCACGAAATGGGGCTCAGCGAAAGTATGATTGACCGCCTGCGGCTTTCGCCCCAACGGTTGCAGGGCATTGCCGCAGGGGTGATGCAGGTGGCACAACTGCCCGACCCGGTGGGTGAAGAATTTGACAGCCGCGTGCTCGATAACGGGTTGCGCATCAGCAAGCGGCGCATCCCCATCGGGGTGATGGGCGTTATTTACGAAAGCCGCCCGAATGTGACCGTGGATATTGCCGCGCTGGCAATTAAAAGCGGTAACGCCGCCATTTTGCGCGGCGGAAAAGAAGCGCGCCGCTCGAACCGCGCGTTTGCCGATGTGATTGCCGCCGGGTGCGCGGCGGCGGGCTTGCCGGCGCACGCCGTGCAATTGGTGCATTCCACCGACCGCGCTTTGGTGCGCGAAATGCTGCGCGCCCACAAATATATTGATATGATTATCCCCCGCGGCGGCGCATCGCTGCACCAATTCGCGCTGGAAAACGCCACCATCCCCGTCATTACCGGCGGTATCGGCGTGGTGCATCTGTATGTGGATAAAGCCGCCGACCGTGCCAAAGTTGCCCCCATCGCCGTAAATGCCAAAGTGCAGCGTCCCAGTGTGTGCAACGCGCTTGATGTGCTGCTCATTCATTCGGCGGTGGCGGAAGAAATATTGCCCGAGGTGGCGCAAGCGTGGGCGGAACACGGCGTGGAAATGCACTGCGACCCGCGTTCGCTGGCGATTTTGTCGCCGCAATTTGAAAAACACATCGTCCCCGCCGGTGACGACGATTTCGACACCGAATTTCTCTCGCTGCGCGCCGCCATCAAAGTGGTAGACAGTCTGGACGACGCGCTCGACCACATTTTTGAACACAGTACCAAACATTCCGAAGCCATCATCACCGAAGATTACAGCGCGGCGATGCGGTTCGTCAACGCGCTCGATTCATCGGCGGTGTTCGTCAACGCCAGCACCCGCTTCAACGACGGCGGGCAATTCGGGCTGGGGGCAGAAGTTGCCATCAGCACCCAACGGCTGCACGCCCGGGGTCCGCTCGGTTTAAAAGAATTAACCACCTACAAATGGGTGGTTTTGGGTAACGGGCAAATTCGCCCGTAGCGGGTATCAGCGATTGGTTTTTGGTGATTGGGGTACTCTCCAGCGATAATTTGCCAAAAACCAATCGCCACCGGCAAGTGTTTAACCACAGGTTGAAATAGAACGCAGATGCCGCAGATTGAGCGGATTCCCACGGATTTTTTTGAAAAGATTTTAAAAATCTGCGCTAATCCCTGCCATCCGTGTTAATCCGCGTTCTAATCCCTATTCACCTGAACTGTCACCGCCACTGTTCTTATTTGTGCAAATTACCCGCCGCAATAAACGACAGTCCGTGTTCAGTGAGGGCTTGCGCCGTTTTGTTGACGGCATCAATTTTATCCATAAAGTTCAGCATCAGCGCATCCCAATCACCGCTGGCGATGATTTCATCTTTATCGCGGAAATAATCCAAAATATCAGACGGATGCTCGCGGGTTTGGTCAATTTCCGGGTCGCCGCCTTCGTGTTTCGCCGAAATATTCGCCACGTGGTCAGCCAATGCCACCAATTCGTCCCGCCGGTTGTACGGCTGAATGACGATACTTTTGAAGGTTTCGGTGATGTGGTGCTCGAACCGAACCACGTCTTCAAAACCCAATGCTTTGCGGAATTGCGCCGTCAATTCGATGGTTTGGTTGTTGACGGAATTGCTCCAATTGAAACCAATGAGCGGCGATGTGCCGTCATCACGGGCGAACAGTTTCGCGCCGATGAGCGTCCACAGGGCGGCATACGGGTTATCGTTCCCCATATACACCGAAATTTTGAACTCGTTATCCACACCCAGCCGGTGCAGCAGATACCCCAGCAGTACCGTGCCGGGATTGATGTTCAGCACCTGCCGGATGCCGTAATTGGTATAGTAGTATAAAAATTCATCGAGCCATTGCAGCGCGTGGTCATTCGGCTGCCCCACCCCGCCGAAATAACCGGTGATGGTTTCCGGTCCGCCGAGGT
>CAYPNZ010000024.1:3542-13831 GCA_964411845.1 uncultured Anaerolineaceae bacterium | reverse complement strand
GGTGTGAAAAATATGGGGTGGAAGCCGTTCAACACTCGATTATGGCAACGCAATTATTGGGAACATATCATCCGTAACGAAAAATCGTTAGCGGAAATTCGAGAATATATTCGTTACAACACGTTGCGCTGGATGGATGATGATTTACATCCCCAAAACCTGTAGGGGCGACCCTTGTGGTCGCCCGATGACATACCGTCAACGTTTGTAAAGGAAAACCGCATCAACCCCGATTTTTACGCAGCCACAGCGCGCCACCAGGTAAACTGCCAACATACACCACCGCCTGTTTGATGAGCGACAGCGCGAATGCCAGCGTTTGCGGCACACCGACCAGCCCGTAAAAATACACATACAGCAGCGAGCCGGTTCCCAGCCCGCCGATGCTGATGGGCACAATCAGCAGCACGGCAATAATCGGGTTGAACAGAAAAATGTACAGCGGCGGAATGTTACCGTGCAATCCGGCAACGATGCTCAAATCAACCAAACCGGTCACCACCACCGTGCCGACACCCACCGCAAACGCGGTCAGCAGGGCGGTATATTCGTGCCGGTATGCGCCGAAGGCATCCGATAATCGGGCATATATCGGCGCGAAAATTTTTAACACGGGCAAGCCGAACAGTTTTCCGATGAGCCGCCGCAATCGTCCGCTGAGCATCACCAAAAATGTGCCGGCAATAATAACCATCCCGCCGATTGCCAGCCATTCCACCTGCGTTAAATTGTCCACCAACGATTCATCTGCCGCCAGCAAATTTGCACCCAACCCGTGCCGCACCAAATAAACCGCGCCGAATGCCGCCACCACCGCGGTGAACATAAACGCCATCAACCCGATGATACGGTCAACCACCACCGATACCGCCGCATCGGCGCTGTGTTCGGTATGTTTTGCCACCCCGAAACCACGCATTACATCGCCGCCGACATTAGCCGGCAAAAAGTTGTTGAAAAAAAAGCCCACAAAAGTGTAGTTGACCAGCGATTTCAGCGGCACGGGCACGCCCTGCGCCCGCAGCAAAATAAACCATTTCAGTGCATTGGTAAAAATCGCCAAAACGAAAAACGCCACAGCCAACAGCAAAAACCAATAGTTGGCGGTGGTTAAGGTGTCCAGCAGCAGGGCGCGGTCGGCGGGGTCAGAGAGAAATCGGTACAGCAAATACCCCATCAGCCCGATGCTGACGATAATTTTCAGCAGGGTTATCAGTTTATCTTTCATCATTCTTTTTTGGCGGGCAGATGCGGCGAGGTGATGTTGATGCCTTTGGCATCCACGGGGCGTTTAACCTCTTTGGTTGTCCAGGCAATATCCCACACCACATGGTTTTTCTTTTTGATGCGATAATCGTACCAGCCCAAAATGCGCGAGTAAAATTCAATCACCGCCAGCGCAAACAATGTCCACACCAACCGCACCGCGCCCCACACTTCTTCCATCGCCAGTTTGACCACTTTGCTCGAATCGAGGCTGGAAACTTTGTAGCCGTATTTCTCTTTCAGGTACAAGTGTCCGGCGTGGTTGCGGCGGCGCTGTTTGATGAAATCGCTGACCGTTTCCGGACCCATGTTGAAAACCACCGCGTCGGGGGCATAGCGCACCTGCAACCCCCGCCGAATGACCAACGCTTCCACAAAGGCTTCATCCATTGCCACATCGGGCGGAATGGCATCGAACACTTTGCGGAAGGCGATGAGTTCACCCAAACGGGGAATTTCCAAACAAAGTTGGTGTTCCAATTTTAACCGCAAATGCGACAGAAACCCCACCACATGGTCGGGGGTGTTGACGGGCACTTTATGCGCGCCGGTCATCCCCACAGCGGGGTCGGCGAACATGCGCACCATATTTTCGATGGCATCTTCGTGCGGCACGGTATCGCCGCTTTCCAACACGCAGATATTTTCGGTGGCATGCGCCAAAAACACGTTGATGGCGCTGGTTTTGCCTTCGCGTTTTTCCTGCACAAATAATTGAATGCGGTCGTCAACTGCCATATATTCGCGCACAATATCTTCGGTGCGGTCGGTGCAGCCGGAAGCGACCACGATGATTTCGGTAATTTCCACCGTAAACAGGCGTTGGTTTATCATAGCTTCCAAAATTTGAGCCATGTTCGCTTCTTCATTATGGGCGGTAATACCCACACTGCATTTTATTTTTTGAAATGTATCCATGCTGTCAACCTCACAGCCGTTTGTCCATCAATCTGATGAACAGAAAGCCCAAAAAACTACCGGCTGCCATACTCAAGCCGATGGTAAAATACTGCGTCCAAAAATCGCCGGGGGGGTTGAGCGACAGCAATACCGCCGGAATAAGGGTTAAAATACCGATGCTGAACACCAAAAACGCGCCGCGCGGCGCCGACAAATCGGGAAATTGAAACCCAACGGCTGCCAGAACCAGCATCCCCAGCACAATTAAACCGGTTTGAACCCCCCACGGCTGCCACAAAAGAATGTTGTTTTGCCAATCGAGCACGGTGACCACCACCAGCAGTACCGCAAAAAAAATTAAAAAGGCTCGCCACGAAAATTCGGTTTGGCGACGGCGCATCATTTCCCCCTGAAAAGTTGCATTTACCAGCCGAAGTGTGATTGTACCACACTCAATTCGCTTCAATCAAATCGTGCATTAAATGCGCAATATCCAATACCGCCTGCGGGCGTGCCAGCGATGCCGCATTGCGCGTCATTTGCTGCAAAAGGGGCGCATATTCACCCAGCCAATCGCGCACCAGCCGCCCGATTTCTTGCGGGTCTTCCGCCAAAATACCGGCGTTTCGTTCCTGCACATAGGTTACATTGCCCGTTTCCTGACCGGGAATGTAACCGTAAATAATCATCGGCAAGCGGGCGATGAACGCTTCGCTGATGGTGCCGGGTCCGGCTTTGGTTACCAGAATGTCTGCCGCCGCCATCAAATCGGGCATATTTTTTACAAATCCGAAAATTTTGACGGGGATTTCCCAGCGCACCGCTTCAAGTTGTGCTTTCAAGGTTTGGTTGCGCCCCGAAACCACCATCAATTGCGCTTGCGGCGCCGATTTGGCAATGGCGCGCGCAATTTTAAAAACGGGTCCCATCCCTTCGCCGCCACCGACAATTAACACGGCTTTGCGGCGGGGTTCAAGCCCCAGTTGGCGTTTCATTTCCACTTTGTCGCCGGAAATGCGCGAAAATTTCAACGCCACCGGCTGCCCGGTCACCACCACCTGTTCGGGGCGCATTTCCCAGTGAAGGGCAAGGTCGCGGGCGGGGTTGGTCGGCACGGTACACAGGGTCACATCGGGTGAAAACCAGGTGGGATGCACACTGACCAGATCGGTGACCACCGTCATAAACGGCACCCGCGCTAACCCGGCTTTATCGCGCAAACTGACGCCCAAATGATTCATCAGCGGATGCACCGACACAATCAAATCGGGGTTGGTTTCTTGAAAAAATCGCACAATGCGGCGGCGCAGCACGGGCGAAACCCCGGGGAAAACAAATTTGTGCGGCAACGGCTGCATGGTGGTGGAAATTGCCCACATCAGTTTCCACATCGGCACACCGGGTCCTGCCATCCACGGGTACGCATCGGGAATGCGGTTGACGGGCCACGGGGTATGTTCTTTCCACAAATCTTCGATGATGGTGTCGTAAGTATCGGGATACAAATAATGAATGGCTTCGTCAATGGCTTCGGCGGCGGCACGATGCCCGCCACCGGTATCTGACATCAAAAAGAGGATTCGTTTTTTCATACGGATTATCCCTGCACCACCGGCGGCGTTTCTTCCCCGCGCGAGAGGATGCGTTTGGCTTGGCGGGCAAATTTACTGCGCGGCAAATAGACTTTTCGGCGGCAGGTTAAACACACCATGCCAATATCCGTGCCGAGCCGTACCACCTGCCAGCGGTCGCCGCCGCATGGATGCGGTTTTCGCATTTGCACAATATCATCCAATCGAATGTCAGTCGGGTCTATCACTGCAAACACCCCCAAAATCGGTGTCATTATAGCGGAGGTCGCTCAAATGCGAAAAACAGCCGTCAAAATGTGGATTTTATACCGCCTGTGTTATAATACTGACAATTCGCACATAGGTGACTTCAATGAATCTCTTTTCAACAACCGTATTTTACATTTTAGAACTGCTGAAATGGCTTATTTTGGCGCGGGTACTGCTGTCGTGGCTGCCGATGGCCGGCATTCGGGTCAGTCGGTTTTACCCCGCCATTCAGTGGCTTTACCGGCTGACCGACCCGATTTTGCTGCCGCTGCGACCGTTCAGCCGCATCGGGATGATGGATTTAAGCCCCATCATCGCCTTTTTCATCATTTCGTTTTTGCAAAATTTAACGCGGGGCGCCGGTTCAACCATCAAACAAACCATCGCGCTGGCGGTGGTGCTGGTTATTGCTTTCAGCGTGCACGAATTTTCGCACGCGCTGGTGGCATACCGTTTGGGCGACCCCACTGCCAAAAACGCCGGGCGGCTCACGCTCGACCCGCGTCGCCATTTGGATGTGTTGGGCAGTATTATGGTGCTGGCAGTCGGGTTCGGTTGGGCAAAACCCGTACCGGTGAACCCGTACAATTTGCGCAACGGACCCAAAGCGGGAATGGCAATTGTTGCCGCCGCCGGACCGGTATCGAATTTATTTTTGGCGCTGCTGGCTGCCGTGCCGATAAAGTTGGGTATCATTGACCCGATTTTTTATTCGGCATACCTGCCCAACCCCACCGAACTTTTCAGTTTTTTCATTTACCTGAATGTGGTGCTGGTATTTTTCAACTTGCTGCCCATCGCCCCGCTCGATGGGTTTCGGGTGTTAGCCGGTTTTTTGCCATACCCAACGGCAGCCACCTTTCTAAAATTAGAGCCGTTTGGTCCGCTGATACTGCTGATACTGATTTTTCTCGGCGGTCCGCTCTTCACCGGCTTAATCATCACCCCGACAAATTTGGTTGTACGGTGGTTAATCGGCTGATGACGGCGGTTGCTCGCGCCCGCTACCGGGCAACACAATTCTTTCGGGCATTGTTTGCCACCATTTCCGCCGATGACATGACGCTGGCAAACGATATTTTGGGACACAACCCTGCCGCCCTGAACTTGTTTCGGCGGATGAGCGCCCACGACCGGCAACATGCCATCGCCGTGGCAAAAACCCTGCTCGCCGACGGTTATACCGATGCGGCACTGCTGCAAGCGGCGCTACTGCACGATGTCGCCAAATCGCTGGGGCAGCCCATCATTCACCGTGTGCTGGTGGTTTTGCTGGAAAGATGCTGCCCGCTTTTGCTGAAACGGCTGGCGCGCGCGCCGCTCGATTGCGCCCGTTGGCGGCGTCCGTTTGTGGTCAGCGACCGTCATCCGCAAATCGGCGCGGCATGGGCAAAAGATGCCGGCTGTTCGCCGCTGGTGGTACAATTAATTGCCCGGCATCAGCAAAAACCTGCCGCGCATCCCATTTCCACCGCCGCGAAATTTCACGCCGCACTCTATGCGGCAGACAACCAAAATTAGGAAACATTATGAGCAACGTAAAAATTACCATCGTCGGTACCGGCGCCATCGGGACATCGCTGGCGCTGGCGCTGAAACAAACCGATGACCCGCCCCGGCTGATTGCCCATGACAAAGACCCGCTGCACACTCGGCAGGCACTGAAAATGGGCGCGTTCGATAAATCGGAATGGAATCTCATCAATGCCTGCGATGATGCCGATTTGATTGTGCTGGCGCTGCCCGCCGATGCCGTGCGCCCCACCCTGAAAGCCATCGCCGGCGATTTGAAACCGGATGTGGTCATCACCGATACCCTGTCCACCAAAGCCGATATTTTGCAAGCGGCAACCGAACTACTGCCCCCCACCGCACATTTCGTCGGCGGACACCCCATCGTGCTGCCCGGCGGCAGCGGACCGGAACACGCCCGCGCCGATTTGTTTCAAAATGCGCTGTACTGTTTGACCCCCGCCCCGAATGTTGCGCCGGAAGCGGTGCAACTGGTGGACAATCTCGTTTCGCTGGTGGGCGGCACGCCGTTTTATCTTGACCCGCTGGAACACGACGGGCTGGTCAGCACGGTGAATGACCTGCCGCTGCTGTTAAGTCTGGCGCTGGTGAACAACGCCGGTCAATCGCCCACATGGAAAGAAACACGAAAATTAGCCGGCAACACCTTCGCCCAAATTTCTGCCGGCGCGGCAATGGATGCCTCAACCCTGACCGCCATGCTGTGGGCGAATCGCAGCAATTTGGCGCAGCGCATTGAATCTATCATCGGCACGCTAAAACAGGCACAATCGTTGTTAGCCGCCGATGATGTCGCCGCCTTTGAAACATTCGTCAATAACGCCGTCACCACCCGCGCCGCATGGCTCGCCGATTTTGAGGGAAATAAATTGAGCAATCTATACGAAAAACCCGTCGAAACGGTGCAAAAAGAAAATATGCTCAAACAATTGCTCACCTTCGGCAGGTGGAGAAAATAATGCCGTTTGTGTATATTTTACAATGTGCCGACGGCACCCTGTACACCGGTTGGACAAACAATTTAACCCGCCGCATTCAGGCACACAACCGCGGCAAAGGTTCAAAATACACGCGCCATCGCTTGCCGGTGAAACCGGTTTACACGGAAGAACTTCCCGACCAAACGACCGCCATGCAGCGCGAATATGCCATCAAGCGGCTTTCTCGCCGTGAAAAACTGGCGCTCATCGCCGGTAAAACCATTCAGCCCAAAGGGAGGCAAAAAATGACAAAACTGACCAAAATTGAAGGCATCGGCGCAACATACGCCGAAAAACTGCAAGCCGCCGGCATCGACAGCGTGGAAGTGCTGCTGGAACAGGGCGCGTCCGCCGCCGGGCGAAAAGCCATCGCCGAAAAGACGGGTATCAGCGGCAAATTGATACTCGAATGGGTCAACCACGCCGATTTGTTCCGCGTGAAAGGCATCGGCGAGGAATATGCCGACCTGCTGGAAGCCGCCGGTGTTGATACCGTGCCGGAACTGGCACAGCGCAACCCCGAAAATCTGCACGCCAAAATGATTGAAGTCAATCGGGAAAAGAAACTGGTGCGGCAAGTGCCCGGCGCGGCGCAAGTGGCGGATTGGGTGGCGCAGGCAAAAGAGTTGCCGCGCGTGATTACCCATTGACTTTCTCATTCACCGCTGCGGCGCTGGAAGTTGATACCGCGCTGTGGGGCGGTTTTTGGCACGGCGACGTTATTTCGCCGGGGTACACCCTGCCCGCCGCAGAAGCCCATTTTTTGCGCGAAACGCGGCTCACCGAAAGCATCGCCCTGCCCACCCCCGCTGACTATCTGACGGCGCTGCAACAGGCATTAACCGCCGTGCGGCAAACCGAATCTGTGGCGCTGGCAGAATTTTCCGCGCGGCGGGTGGTCGGCGCGGGATGGGTGGTGTGGCTGGTGCAAGCAGAAATTGTCGCCGGGTATCCCGATTTTCAGCCGCCCTGCCCCGCCCCGCTGCGCGAATATGCCCGCCGGGTGGCGGCACAGTTTCCCCACCGAGAAACGATTTGGCACACCCTGCCGGATGCCGCCAAAATTGACCGGCTCATTCAACACTATCGAGCGCGACGGGTACTGAACCGCTGTACCGCCAGCGCAGCCGGTTGATTTCAAACCGGGTATATCCCGTTTGCGCCAATATTTTTTCCAAAGACCGGGTATCGCCGCTGGAGAAAAATCGGTGGCGGGCGCTGCCCGTTGCCCGCGCCGCACGGCGGTCGAGCACGCGCTGCACCTGTTTTGCCACCGCATCCGCCGGGTCGATAATTGCCATTTGCGTGCCGACAATTTCGCGCATCAACGGCAGTAAAAACGGGTAATGGGTGCACCCCAGCACCAACTGGTCAACATTTTCCGCCAGCAGCGGCAACAAATGACGGCGCACCAATGTTTCGGCTTCCGCGCCGGAGAAATTTCCCCTTTCCACCAGCGAAACCAACCCGTGCGCCACCCGCCGATGCACCGTCACCGCGCGGGCATGCGTGGCGGCGGTGCGGTTGAACAATTCCCCGTGAAACGTCCCTTCGGTTGCCAGCACGCCGATGTGTCCGGTGCGGGTGGCTTGGGCGGCGGGTTTCACTGCCGGTTCCATACCCACAAACGGCACATCGAACATGGCACGCAGTCGGTTCAGCGCGGCGGCGCTGGCGGTATTGCACGCCACCACAATCATTTTCACATCCTGCGTCAGCAAAAACCGAGAAATTCCGGTGGAAAACCGCACAATTTCATCTGCCGGACGAGGTCCGTATGGGCAGTGCGCACTGTCTGCCACATAAACGGTTGATTCGTGCGGCAGCCGCCGGACAATGGCTTGCCATACCGACAGCCCGCCGACACCGGAATCGAACACGCCGACGGGGCGATTATCTGCCATCATCCTGTGCCGCCGCGCGGGCAGATGCCGCCATAAACGCACGGAAAAGCCGCGGGGCATGGGTGGTTTTTTCCACCAGTTCTTCGGGATGCCATTGCACCCCGATGCAGAAAGGATGGTCGGGCAATTCTATGGCTTCGGGCACGCCGTCGGCGGCGTGCCCCACCACTTTAAATGGTGCGGGAATATTTTTTAATGCTTGATGGTGCAGACTGTTGGTCATAAATGCGGCTTCACCCAACAATTGCGCCAATTGAGATTTTGCATCCAAAATAACTTCGTGTGCCAAATGGTCGCGGGCAAAACCGCCCCTTTTTTGCAAGAAATCATGCCGGGCGGCTTTGGGCAACTGGGTGGCAATATCCTGATAGAGTGCGCCGCCGGCGGCAACCGTCATCACCTGAAAACCGCGGCAAATGCCCAGCAACGGTTTTTTCTCGGCGATTGCCCAGCGCGCCAGCGTCAGTTCCACCACATCCCGTTCGCGCTGGATGCCGGCAGTGGCGGGATGCGGTGTTTGGTTGTAAAAATCGGGGTCAATATCGCCCCCGCCGGTGAGAAGCACGCCGTCTGCCAAGCGGTAAAGCGCCCGCAATTTCGGTTCGTCCACTTCCAAAGGGATGAGGAATGGCGCGCCGCCGGCGGCAACCACCGCGCGGATGTAGGCATTGTTTTGCGAGTTGATTTTTCTGCCGGAATAATAGGCGCTGGTATCGTGACGGCAGGGGACAGCAATGACGGGAAGGGGTTCCATAAAATTTTACCTCGGGATTGGAGTTTTGGGTATTTCATAAATTTTCGGCGGCGGTTTACGTCCTTTCTTCCGCCACCGCAGCGGCATATACGCCGCGCAATTCCGGCTCGATGAGTTTGGCGATGGCAACCATAATTTCATCGGCATAAGCCTGCAATTGTGCCATTTTGTTTCTACCGGAAAGGGGCGGCAGGTAAATGAGTTCGCCGATGTTGACCTGAATTTTCAACCGGCGCAAATGCAACAGCGATTTGACCAGCCCCTGCTGCCCGGAAATACCAATGGGCAGCACCGGCACATTCGCTTTGGTTGCCAAATAAGCGACGCCCGCTTTGGCGCGCTGCAAACCGCCGGTTTTGCTGCGCGTCCCTTCGGGCGCCAACCCGATGATGCCGCCCGCTTGCAGCACTTTCAGCGCGGATTGCAGCGCGTGCCGGTCAACTTCGCCGCGGTGGATGAAGATACCGTCGAGGGTGCGCACCAACCAGCCCACAAAAAAAGTGTGTTCCCACTTTTTGGCAACCAGTACCGTGATTTTTCGCGGGGGAACCACCGACAGCAGCACCACCGGGTCAATCAGCGCCAAATGGTTGATGGTCAAAATAAAAGCGCCATCGCGCGGAAAATGCTCTAAACCGGAAACTTTTATTTTGGCAATAACTTTAAATATCAGCCGAAATATCAACTGCGCCAAACGATATTTGGTCATTATGTTCACTCCGCCCGCAATGCCTGAGCCTGCACGCCGTAGCGACTGACTGTAACATCGGGAATGGTTAAATCAACTTGAAAGGGCGTGCGCGCCCCGCCGAGCAATATTGCCACATCGAGGTTGACCTGTCGCAAGGCAACCACTTTTCCGGCATCGCCGTATGCCGTTACCACCAATTTTATCGCTTCCACATTATCCGTGCCGGTATTTTCCAACTGCCCGCTGAGACGGTAGGTATTTTCGCCCACTTGTGTTGCCGACACCTCTACCGGATTCAAATCGAGATAATAGCGCGTTTCACCCAGCAACGGCACGGCAGAAATTGCCGCCACCTGATATTGTGCAAATTTCGGCGGCGGGTCATCGAAGGGCACGGCGAAAGGTACGGTTTGCCCGATG
>CAYPNZ010000024.1:0-3532 GCA_964411845.1 uncultured Anaerolineaceae bacterium | reverse complement strand
GGGCACAACGTCCAATGCGGTATATGCCGCCTGCGATGCCAGCAAGTTACCATCGGCATCGAACAGGTTTACGCCGATGACCATTTCCGACAGGGTGCTGCCGCCGGGATTTGCCACTTCGCCGAAACACCACAGCGTGCCGGGGGGATTTTCCACAAAATTCACCCCCTGCACCGTCAGCGGGAAGGGGGTGGGGGTAGCCGTGGGCGCGTTGGCATCGTCTTGCGGTTCCGGGATGACCAAAATTTGGTCAACTTGCAGGGTACGCGGGTCAATAATGCCGTTTGCCACTTGAATGGCTTCCGCATCCACCCCGAATTGAATGGCAATACCCAGCAGTGTATCGCCGGGTTGCACGGTGTAAATAATGGGCGTTGGCGTCATGGTGGGGGTCGGCGTCGGTTCGGGGGTTGCCGGACGGGGGGTGGCGGTGGGGCGCAGCGTTACCGTGGGCAGCAGAGTTACTGCCAGCGCGGGGGTAGCGGTCGGTGCGGTTGCCACCGGCGAAGGTTCGGGTGTGATGAGTTGTCCGCATGCCAGCAAAGTGACTGCCAGCGCCAAAAAAGCATACCGTTTCATAAGTTGCCATTATACCACAACCCCAGCCAAAAGCCGGAAAATCGGATGTCAAATTTCCCGAAAAAGAGATTCACATAATGTTGCGTTTGAGTCAATAATATGGTAAACTGATTATGGTATGTTGATAATGGATGCAACTACCGCAGTGCCACGTTTGGAATGTCTGTCGCAAACAACCATCAACCACATTTTCAGGGAGTAATTCATTATGGATGCAACGGTTCGCGGATTTTTGAAATTTTTAGAAACGGAAAAAGGCTATTCGGAAAATACCATCGCCGCCTACCGTAACGACCTCACCCAATTTTCCAAATATATCCGCGCCAATGTAAGTGATAACTGGGCAGATGTTACCCGCGCACACATTGACGATTATATCGCACATTTGAAAAACGGTTCCCGAAAACCGTATTCCTCTTCCACCATCGCCCGAAAAGTTGCCGCCATAAAATCGTTTTTCCATTACCTGATTGCCGACGGGGTGGTACAGCACGACCCCACGGCTACCCTCGATTCGCCAAAGGTGAAAAAACGCCTGCCGAAAGCCATTTCCATTGAAGATATTAACAAACTGCTTGATATAACCACCGCCGACAATGCCCCCAAATCTCACCGCGACCATGCTATGCTGGAATTGCTGTACGCTTCCGGCATGCGCGTGACGGAATTGGTTTCGCTGAATGTGGATGATGTGGATTTTGAAGAAGGAACCGTGCGGGTTAAAGGCAAAAAACGGGGCGTAAAAGAACGATTCATCCCCTTGACCGGCGAAGCATTGGAAGCCCTGCGGGTTTACATCCAACAGGGGCGACGACAATTGCTGCACAACCAAAAAGAACCGGCACTCTTTTTAAATCACCGCGGTAAACGGCTAACGCGGCAAGGGTCGTGGCTTATCATCAAACGATATGTGGAAGAAGTTGGCATTGCCGGCAATGTAACGCCGCACACCCTGCGCCACTCTTTCGCCGCGCACAAACTCAGCACCGGCAAATCATTGCAAGACATCCAAAAATTGCTGGGGCACGCCAACATTTCCACCACCCAAGTTTACACCCATCTGGTGGAAGATTCGGAAGAATAACCACACCCCAAACAGCATTTTTCTGCATTGGCGGCTGGCAACCGGTCGCCAATCTTTATTTTTTATGAAAGGTAACGCCGTATGAACACCATCACTATCGAACAAATTCAAGAAGCCGCCGATTTCATTCGGCAGCAAACACCGTTGCGACCCACCATCGCGCTCACACTCGGCAGCGGCATGGGACCGTTGGCGGCGGAAATTACCGATGCAACCGTCATTCCGTATACCGCCATTCCGCATTTTGCCCGTTCCACCGTGCCGGGGCACGCCGGACAACTGGTTATCGGCAATTTGCAGGGACACACCGTTTTGGCAATGCAGGGGCGGTATCATTTTTACGAAGGTCACAGCATGCAAGCCATTACCCTGCCGGTGCGGGTAATGAGCCTGCTCGGCATCGAAATTTTCATTGTTACCAATGCCGCCGGCGGGTTGAATCAATCGTTCAGCGTGGGCGATTTGATGCTCATTACCGACCACATCAACTTTACCGGTATGGCGGGACATCACCCGCTGCGGGGTCCCAATCTTGATGCGTTCGGTCCCCGTTTCCCCGATATGTCTACCCCCTACGATTTGGAATTGCAGGCAATGGCGCAAAAAGCCGCTCGGCGCGCCGGTTTTACCCTGCAAACGGGTGTGTATGTCAGTTTGGCGGGACCTTCGTTTGAAACCCCCGCCGAGATTCGCTTTTTGCAAATTATCGGCGGCGATGCCGTGGGTATGTCTACCGCGCCGGAAGTGGTGGTAGCGCGACACTGCGGCATCCGCGTGCTGGGTATCAGCGGGATTTCAAATGTTGCCATCACCGATACCACCAGCGACCAACAAACCACTCACGAAGAGGTACTGGAAGCCAGCCAAATGATGGCATCGAAACTCATCAAAGTGGTAAAAGGCGTGCTGACAGAGTTGGGCGGCTAGCCGACAATCATCGGCGTTTTGTATGAAAAGCGTAGGGCAACTGTGGAAAAATAATTTGCCACAATCCAACGCAATCCGTATACTCTGCTGTGGATAAAAAACATTGAAAGGCGAGCTGGCGGCTCATGTCAATCCTAATAAAATTCATCGCCGATAACGCTCTGTGGGTATATCTTTTTTTGGCATTGCTGGTTTTATGGCAATTGCGCGTTATGAGTCTCGCCATAAACGAGCGCAATCGCTCTATTTTTGCGCTGGAAAAAGAAAACGCCACCACTCGTATGAATCGCGCAATTGTTAACGTTTTCTTTTTGGTGTTGATTGCCGGCGGCATTTATTACACCGCCAACATTCTTGTTACCGAAGTGCCGTTACCCGAAAACACCCCCACGCCCACGCAAATGGTTCAGTTGCCGCCAACGCCAACCACACCGATTTTACTGCCCACCCCCACCCCAACGCTCACCCCCACCCCGCGCCCCACGCCGGTACCCCAGCAGAACGTTGCCGAAACCCCCACGCCGGAAACCGCACTGGACGGCGGTGTGCCGCCCAATTGCCCCAATCCGGCGGCACGCATTACCCAGCCCGGCGACGGGGCAACCGTTTCCGGCGTGGTGCAGATTTTCGGTGCGGCTGTGGTTGATAACTTCGATTATTACAAAATTGAGTTCCGTCCGCCGGGGGGAAACTGGAATTTCATTCAAAATTACACCACCCCTGTGCCCGACGGTTTTTTAGCCGCGTGGAATACCGACACCGTACCAGCCGGCACCTATGGCTTCCGCTTGGTGGTGGTTGACAAAACCGGCAATTACCCCGAACCCTGCCAGATTACCCTCAATGTGGTGCATTAACCGACCGAACAAAATCAACACATATTGAAACTGTTCAACCTGTCATTGCGAAACCCGTTAGGGTTGAAGCAATCCCCGTTGCCGC
>CAYPNZ010000023.1:0-13918 GCA_964411845.1 uncultured Anaerolineaceae bacterium | reverse complement strand
TCTCTGTGCCGCCTGTGCCCTGCGGGTGCTGTGGTGAAAAATCGACCTTTTTTCAAGCGAATCATATTGTTACCCGAAAAGGATTTTTATGGATACACACGAAGAACAACAACCCCAACCCGTTGATGTGGCAATGTTTATTGACTGGGAAAATATGCACGGTTTTATCCGCGGCAAAGCAAACATTTCAGCGTTGCGCGAAGTGGCGGAAGGTTACGGGCGGCTGGTGCTGGCAAAAGCCTATGCCGATTGGCGCGAAGCCCGCTTTCAGCAAGATTCGCTGGTGCTGTACAAAATCGGTTTCGAGCCGGTATATGTGCCCGCCGGTTTTAAAAACAATGTAGATGTGAAACTTGCCACCGATTGCATTGATTTTGCCTACAAACACCCCAATATCGGCGTGTTCATTTTAGTGACCGGCGACGGCGATTTCATCCACGTGGTTTCGGCGCTGCGCCCGCTGGGGAAAAAAGTGGTGGTCATTGCCCAATCGAACAACGCATCCAGCCGGTTGGGCGATTTGGTAGACACCCTGCTGATTTACGACCAAGACGTAAATCCCACTTCGCCCGCACCGAAAAGCACTCGTACCCCAAAAGTAAAAAACGGCAAAAAACTCGATGAAGTGTTCCAAAAGATTGTTTCGCTGCTGAAGCAGGAAGAAGGCTCGCCGCTGCTGCTGACCAACGTCAAACAAAAACTCATCCGTGCCTACGGCGGACATTTCGACCAGCGCGATTACGGCTATGAGAAATTCAAAGAAATGATTGAAGCCGGAGAAACCAAAGGCTATTTTGTGCTGAACACCGCCGGTCTGCGCGATTGGCTAACTCTGCCGCAAGATAAAGGCAAAGTTGCCAATGTGGAATTACCCGATTCGGTTGACCAACTTTATTTGGAAATTGTACGCTTCATCGGCAGTTTAAAACAAAAACACGTCTACTTGTCGGTGATAAAAGAAGCGCTCACCCAAAAATACGGCGGGTTCGATGAATCGGTTTACGGGTTCAACCAGTTCAAACAGTTGATGGAAGAAGGCGAGCGGCAAGGTTTTTTCAAACTGGGAAACGATAAACAAAGTTACTTTGCCTATCTGCCCGATAAACACAACGGGAAATGAACCTACCCCTCATCGCACCCTACATCCGATTGTTAACCGGCAATCGCCAATACCGCTGGCTGTGGTTCAGTCAGGTTGTCAGTTTGACGGGTGATTGGTTTAACCTGATTGCCACCACCACGCTGGTTGCCCAGTTGTCCCGTTCCGGGCTGGCAATCAGCGGTATTTTTTTGGCAAGATTGCTCCCCCCGTTTTTGCTGGGACCCGTTGTGGGGGTGGTTGCCGACCGTTTCGACCGCAAGAAAATCCTCATTGCCAGTGATTTGCTGCGGATGGCAGTGGTGCTCGGTTTTTTGCGGGTGCGCTCGGAAAGCGATTTGTGGCTGCTGTACGGGCTGATTCTGCTGCAATTGAGCATCAGCGCGTTTTTTGAACCGACCCGCTCGGCATTGATGCCCGCCATTGTGCCGCGCAAAGATTTGGTAACCGCCAATGCCCTCGACAGCACCACATGGAGCACAATGCTGGCAGTGGGGGCAGCGCTCGGCGGGCTGGCAACGGCAACTTTGGGTATTTCCGCCGCTTTCATCATCGACGCGCTGACTTTCGCCGCCTCGGCATGGTGTGTGTGGCATTTGCATCCCCCGCGAGAAGATTTTTCCGTCACCGCCGGTCAAAGCAGTTTCACCAATTATGTTGACGGACTGCGCTACCTGTGGCACCGCCCGCACACTTTGGCGCTCACGCTTGTTAAAGCGGCGGCGGCGCTCAGTTTCGGGGCGATAGATATTGTGCAGGTAGAATTTGCCGAAAAGATTTTTCCGGTGGGCAACGACAGCGCCGGCACGTTGGGCATTATTTACACCGCCATCGGTATCGGCACGGGATTAGCCCCGCTGCTGGCGCAAAAATTCACCGGCGAACGCCAAAACGCGATGCGCCGCGGCATTACGGTAGCGTTTGTGATGAGCGCCATCGGGTTTTTCGGGGTGGCATGGTCGCCCACCCTGTGGATATTGCTGCTGGCAACGGTCATTCGCACGGGGGGCAGCGGCATTGCGTGGGTATATTCATCGGCATTGCTGCAAATGCGCGTGCCGAGCGCATTTCGCGGGCGAGTGTTCGCTTTCGATTTGGCGGCGTTCACGCTGGCATCGGGCGCATCTACTTTTTGGGGCGGTTATGCGCTTGACCGGCTGGGGCTTGCCCCGCGAGAAGTTGCTTTTTGGGGTGGCGTGGTGGGCATCGTCACCCTGACGGCGTGGGCGGCATATCATCATTTTCAACAAAATGCCGCCGCAGCGCGCCCGACGGTATCATAAAATTTTTGTAACTATTCAGAATATTGACCGGAACACAGAGATTCACAAAGATTTCACAGAGACCATAGAGGTTTTTAAAAAATATTCATTTTTTCTCTGTGCATCTTTGTGTTTTCTTTATGTATCTCCGTGTAACCGAATAGATACAAATTTTTCTCATTTCGAGTTACCGGCAATTTGTGGTACAGTTACGATACAAAATTTCGATGAGGTTTTTATGAGCAGTGCAACACCCCCAATGACCATTCAATACGCGCAAGATTTGCTGCGAAAAATTATCAACGCCAAAGATGGTGATGCGTTACACAAAATCATCGCCGATAATGTTATGTGGTGTGACGGTGTATTTTTTGCGGAATTGGAAAATATGGTGGCAGAATATCACCAGCGGGGGGATGAAATTAGCGCCCGAAAATTAAAAGAAGTCGGCGATTTTATGGCGCGTTTGCGGTTTATGATTTAAATGCCGCGGCTGCCGTTTGCTATTTGCGCCAATGCCCATTCGGCGTGGGTGCGAATGAGCGGCTCGGCATCGTGTGCCGCCCGTTCCAACGCAGGAATTGCCTGCGGGCTGCCCCAATTTCCCAGAGCAACCGCAACGTTCCGCAGCAATCCTCTCCGTTTTGTCCGTTTGATGGGACTTCCTTTAAATCGTTTCCGAAACCCCTCATCATCCAACGCAATCAAATCGAGCAGCGGCGGCGCCATCCGGTCGAGCGTGGCGCGAAACGCCGGTTCATCTGTGGGAATGGCGAAACGCCGGTTGTACGGGCACACTTCCTGACAAATGTCGCAGCCGAAAATACGGTTGCCGATTTTGGGGCGCAGGGCAAGCGGAATTTCGCCTTTCAGTTCGATGGTCAAGTATGAAATGCACAAATTGCTGTCAAGCCGATACGGCGCTATCAGCGCATCGGTGGGGCAGGCATCCAAACAGCGGGTGCAATTGCCGCACGTGCCGCGCGGCGACGGGTCATCGAATGGCAGGGGCAAATCGAGGATGATTTCGCCCAGAAAAAAGTACGACCCGAGATTGGGGTTGATGAGACAGGTATTTTTGCCGATAAACCCCAAGCCGCCCCGCGCCGCCAATTCGCGTTCCAGCACGGGACCCGTATCGGTGTATGCCCGTCCGTTAACCGGCACGCCCGCTTGTGCGGCAATCCACGCTTGTAATTGGCGTAATTTTGGGGTGAGCAGGTCGTGGTAATCGAGATTCCACGCATAACCGGCGATGATACCGCGCGAGGGGTCGTTTAGAATTTCCGGCGGCAGGTGGCGGGTGTGATAATTGGCGGCAACCACCACCACCGAGCGGGCATTCGGCACGGTAAGCGACAAATCGGCACGGCGGGCGATGGCATCGGGGCGGGCAAGGTAGCCCATATCGGCGTGGTATCCGGCGGCAATCCATTCGGCATAATAGCGGCTGTGTTTGCCGGGGCGCGCGGGAACAATCGCCGCGGCGGTAAAACCCAACGAGTGAGCATATTTTTTTATGCGAGTATCAAAATTTTGTATCATCCTAAAAAAGTCCTGCGTATATTTTACAGATTTTCAACAGAGTTGTACAATGCTTCTGTTTAGTTGCAGAAGGTACGTGGTAGGCACAATGCCGTCCTGCCAAACAAACATTTTTGTGGGGCAAGGCTTATCACGCCGCACATTTTTAATTTAAGGAGGCAAAATGGGACATAAATATGATCTGCAACACGAGCGCGTGAAGCATCTTGACCTGTCGCAGTTTTCGATGGTTGAAAGCGGAACCACCGTTGCCGATACGGTCAACAAATTGCGCGCCGAGCATCACAATTGCGCGTTAGTGACCAAAGGCGGCAAGTTGGTCGGCATTTTTACCGACCGAGATGTACTGCACAAAGTGGTTTTATCGCCGGACGTGTGGGAAAAACCGGTTGATACGGTAATGACCGCCAACCCCTTCACCGTAACGGAGGAGGATGCCGCCGAGAAGGCACTGGTGCAAATGAATGAACGCCATTTCCGAAACGTGCCGGTGCTTGATGCCAAAGGAAACGTTGTTGGAAACCTGACACATTACGCACTTATTAAATTCTACGCCGACCAATTCCCCGAAGCAGTGTACAACTTGCCGCCAAACCCGAACCAAATTTCAGACAGCCGGGTTGGCGGTTAATTATAGAGGTGAAAAATGTCAGAAACAAAACCTATTTATAAAGATGTTGATTCCGTTGTCATTCGTTTTGCCGGTGACTCGGGCGACGGGATGCAGTTAACCGGCACACAATTTAGCAACACCTCCGCCGTGCTGGGAAACGACATCAGCACCTTCCCCGATTATCCCAGTGAAATTCGTGCCCCGGCAGGTACACTGGCAGGCGTTAGCGGTTTTCAGGTAAATTTTGCCAGCAAACACATCCTCACCCCCGGCGATGCGCCCCACGTGCTGGTGGCAATGAACCCCGCCGCGCTGAAAGCCGCCCTCCCCGATTTGGTTCCCGGCGGCACTATTATAGTCAATACCGATTCTTTCACCAAAAATAATTTAGCCAAAGCCGGATACGACAGCAATCCGCTGGAAGACGGTTCGCTGGAAGGGTACAAAGTGCACAAGGTACCCCTAACCACAATGAACCGCGAAGCGTTGAAAGATATTGAAGGGTTAACCAACAAAGAAAAAGACCGCAGTCAAAACTTTTTCGCCCTGGGGCTAACCTTTTGGATTTACGACCGTAATCTTGAAACCTCCATCAAATGGATTGAACAAAAATTTGCCAGAAAACCGGCAGTCGTCCAAGCCAACAAAACCGCACTGCTTGCCGGATACCATTTCGGCGAAAACACCGAAGCCTTCCAAGTGCGCTACCGCATTCGACGCGCCCATTTGGAACCGGGCACATATCGGCGCATTACCGGCAACGAAGCCACCGCTTTGGGGCTGGTAACCGCCGCCAAAAAAGCGGGCAAACCGCTATTTTACGGCACCTACCCCATCACCCCCGCCAGCGATATTTTGCACTACCTGTCCACCTACAAAAATTTCGATGTGCGCACCTTCCAAGCCGAAGACGAAATTGCCGGTATCGGCTCGACCATCGGCGCATCGTTTGGCGGCGCGCTGGCAGTTACCGGCACCAGCGGTCCCGGTTTGGCATTAAAAACCGAAGCCGCCAACCTGGCTTTGATGCTTGAACTGCCCATCGTCATCGTCAACGTGCAGCGCGGCGGTCCCAGCACCGGCATGCCCACCAAAACCGAGCAATCGGACTTGCTGCAAGCCATGTACGGACGCAACGGCGAAAGCCCCATCCCCGTGATTGCCGCCCAAAGTTCCGCAGATTGTTTCGATGCCGCCATTGAAGCCTGCCGCATTGCCGTGCGCATTATGAGCCCGGTCATTCTGCTTTCCGACGGCTATTTGGGCAACGGTGCAGAACCGTGGCGCATTCCCGACCCGGACACCATCGCCCCGATTGAAATTCATCATCCCACCGAACCGAACGGCGAAAACGGCAAATTCTTGCCCTACAAACGCGACCCCGAAACGATGGCGCGCCCGTGGGCAATTCCCGGCACCCCCGGGTTGGAACACCGCATCGGCGGGCTAGCCAAACAACCCGAAACCGGCAACGTTTCTTACGACCCGAAAGACAACCAACAAATGATTAACGAACGCGCCGAAAAAGTTGCCCGGCTGGCAAACTGGCTGCCGGAACAAGAAATTTTCGGCGATGATGCAGGCGATTTGCTGGTGGTCAGTTGGGGCAGCACCTATGGCGCAACCCGTTCCGCCGTGCAAGCCGCCCGCGCCGAAGGCAAAAAAGTATCGCATACACACATTCGATACATCAACCCCTTCCCGCGCAATTTGGGCGACATTTTGAATCGATTTGAACGCATTTTGGTTCCTGAAATGAATATGGGGCAATTGGTGGTACTGCTCCGCGCACGGTACGGAACCCACGAATTCATTCAGCAGAATAAAGTTACCGGACGCCCCTTCACCATCAAAGAAGTGTACGAAAAAATCAACTCTCTGCTGGCTGAAAGCTAACGAGTTTGGAGCGAAAAATGACAGAAGTAACTTTAAAACTAACAAGAAAAGATTTTGTATCTGACCAAATGGTGCGCTGGTGTCCGGGCTGTGGCGACTACGCCATCCTGGCACAGATGCAGCGCGTGCTGCCCGAACTGGGTGTGCCCAAAGAAAATATCGTTTTCATCTCCGGTATCGGTTGTTCCAGCCGTTTCCCGTACTATATGGATACCTACGGCATCCACAGCATCCACGGGCGCGCGCCGACACTGGCATCCGGCTTGAAAATTACCAACCCCGACCTGCAAGTATGGGTCATCACCGGCGACGGCGACGGTTTGTCCATTGGCGGCAACCATCTCATTCACACCCTGCGGCGCAATGTAAACTTGAACATCATTCTGTTCAACAACCGCATTTACGGCTTAACCAAAGGACAATACTCACCCACATCGCTGCCCGGCACCAAATCGAAATCTTCGCCGATGGGGTCTATTGACCCGGCATTCAACCCCACCGCCGTGGCAGTGGGTGTCGGCGCCACGTTTATCGCCCGTACCGCCGCCGCCGATGTCAAACACATGGCAGAAATGTTCCGCCGTGCCGCCCTGCACAAAGGCACTTCGTTTATAGAAGTGTACCAAAACTGCCTTATCTTCAATGACGGCGCATGGGATTACGCCACCAACCCCAAAACCAAACACGAAAACATCGTCTATCTGGAAGATAACAAACCGCTCATTTTCGGCAAAAATAAGGATAAAGGCATCCGCCTAAACGGTATTCACCCGGAAGTTGTTGCCTTGGACGATGTGGACGAAAGCGAATTGATGGTTCACCATGAAGATATGCCGGACGGCAGCCTGTCATATTTCTTGAGCCAAATGCGCCACGAACGCGGTATGCCCGAACCAATGGGTGTATTCCGTTGTGTGGACGAACCCGTATACGAAGAAGAAGTTTTAGAGCAAATTGACCTTGCCGTTGAGAAAAACGGAAAAGGCGATTTGAAAAAACTTTACTTCCAAGCCGATACATGGACTGTGGAAGATGACGGCGACACCCAAGACAGCACCACCGGAGGACGCGGCTCGGTCCCTCCTAGTGGGGTAGATGAGGAATATGTCGGCGTGATGTTCCATGGCGAAGCCAGTTCCGAACCGTATTTTTCTCCCACCGATACCTTGTCTACCCTGAACCCCCGGCAACCGCTCATCGCCTCCGAGGATATTTCGTTGGCAGAGGCTATTAAAAAATTACAAGATTTGGATGTTGGCTTGCTGGCGCTGGTTGACAACAGCGGCAAACTTACCGGCGTTTTCACCGAAGGTGACGTGTTGCGCAAAATTGTTGGCAACAATATTGATTTGGCTGCCACACCGGTAAAAGCGCATATGACCACCAACGTTACCACCCTGACCAAAGATGATATTCTGGCAGATGCCATTCATCTGATGTCAATTCATAAATTCCGCCATATTTTGCTGGTGGATGCAGACGGAAAACCGACCGGCGTATTGTCGTCGCGGCGAGTGGCGCGTTACATTCAAGATAATTTTGCGGTTGAAAAATAAAGTCATATACCCGTTAAGAGCCGGTCAGCGCTGTTTTGACCGGCTCTTACTTTTGACAACCGCGCCGACACGGTGTATCATAGCGCCCGGTTGGTGGGGCATCGTCTAATGGTAGGACAGCAGACTCTGGATCTGTCGGTCGGGGTTCGAATCCCTGTGCCCCAGCCAGCAAAAAACCTCGGTTTTCACCGAGGTTTTTTATTTTTACGCCTCTATCACCACTTCCAATGCCATCCCGAAAACTTCCACAATATCACCGGGGGCTAACTTTTTTTTACGGCGCGTTTCCACTTTGCCGTTTAATTTTACCTCTCCGCCCTGAATTAAACGTTTTGCCTGCCCCCCGGTGGAAACCACGTTTGCCAATTTCAAAAATTGGTCGAGTTGAATCGGTTTGTCTGCCGTTGCGGTCATCGTATCAGTGCTCCTTTGCGCGGCGCATCAATTCTATTTGGCTGTTGAATGGCGGTTCGCCTTTGGGGGGGGTTAACCGTTCATAAGACCCGTCCGGCAACAGCAATCGTGCCTGCACATTATCTGCCAGCACCGTTTGCAGAATTTCATCGTAAATGGTTTGCCGCAGTGCCGCATCTTTCACGGGGAAAACCGTTTCCACTCGCCCGTTGAGATTGCGCGGCATCAAATCGGCGCTGCCCATATAAATTTCGGGTTCGCCGCCGTTGTGAAAATAGAAAATGCGCGTGTGTTCCAAAAATCGCCCCACAATGCTCACCACACGGATATTTTCGCTGACACGGGGCACACCGGGGCGCAAACAGCAAATGCCGCGTACAATCAAATCAATCTTTACCCCCGCCTGCGAGGCGCGATACAGCGCTCGAATCATTTCATCATCCACCAGTGCATTCATTTTAAATATAAGATGTCCCGGATTTTCCGGCGTGTGTTTTTCGATTTCGCGGGCTATCAATTCCAGCATCCGTTCGCGCAAATTTACCGGCGCCACCAGCAATTCTTTATAATCGGTCAAATTGGAATAACCGGTTAACCGGTTGAACAGATGGCTTACATCGTCAGCCAGTGTTTCATCGTCGGTAAACAACCCCAAATCGGTGTAAATTTGGGCGGTTACCGCATTGTAATTGCCTGTACCCAAATGCAAGTATCGCCGCAGCCCGTCGCCTTCTTTGCGAACCACCATCGTCACTTTGCTGTGGGTTTTTAACCCCAGCAAGCCGTAAACCACGTGCACGCCCACCCGTTCCAGTGCACGCGCCCAACCGATGTTACTTTCTTCATCGAACCGTGCTTTCAGTTCCACCAGCACTGCAACTTCTTTATCATTTTCGCGGGCTTCCATTAACGCCGTTACAACGGGCGAATCGCGCCCGACGCGATACAGGGTTTGTTTGATGGCAAGCACTTTCGGGTCGCGGGCGGCGGTGCGCAAAAAGTCTATCACCGGCAAAAATGAATCATACGGATGGTGCAGCAAAATATCTTGCTGCCGAATGGCGCTGAAAATGGCTTCGGGACCGGGCAGCGAGCGCAATACTTTCGGCACAACCGGCACATACGGTTCGTCTTTCAAATCGTAGCGGTCAATATTATATAACCCCCAAAAATCGCTCAATTTCAGCGAGCCTTCCACTTCAAAAACATCTTTGGGGTCAATTTGCAGATTCCGCACCAGCAAATCGCGGATGTGTTCCGGCATTGATTTATCTATGGTCAGCCGCACCACCGGTCCAAACCGGCGGCGACGCAATCCCGCTTCGATGGTGGTCAGCAAATCAGAGGCTTCATCTTCCTGAATTTCAATATCGGCATTGCGGGTAACTTTAAACGGATACGCTTCCAGAATATCCAGTCCGGGGAAGAGATGGTGCAAATTGGCAATAATCAGTTGTTCCAGCCAAACGAAATGGAAGCGTTTGTACGGCAATTTTTTGCCGGAATGCGGTACCGGCACAAAACGGGGCAACGAGTTTGGCACTTTCAAGCGCGCAAAGTGTTCCCCTTTTTCCGGGCTGTAAACTCGAACCGCCAGATTCAAACTGAGATTTGAGATATGCGGAAACGGGCGACCGGGGTCAAATGCCAAGGGGGTGAGCACCGGAAAAACTTCGCGCATAAAAAATTTATTGGCACTTTCGCGCTGTTTTTCGTTCAAATCATCAAAGTTATGCAGTTTGACGCCCAATTCCGCCAGCGCCGGCAGCAAATCATCTTGCACCAGATGTCGCACATCGCGCAGCATCGGGCGGAGTTTTTTGCGGATGGCAATTAACTGCTCGGCGGGTGTCATACCGTCGGGCGGTGTTTTTACCACACCGGCGCTTAACTGCTGTTTTAACCCGGCAACGCGGGTCATAAAAAATTCGTCTAAATTTGCCCCGAAGATTGCCAGAAATTTTACCCGTTCCAACAAAGGATGACGCGGGTCTTGCGCCTCTTCCAACACGCGCCGATTAAATTCCAACCAACTCAATTCACGGTTGAAATAGAGCGACGGGTCTGCCAAATCGAGCGCGGGTCGCCCGTTTTCCGATTTTTTGGTGGCAACCGTTGCCGCAATTTTTGGGGTTTCTTTGGTGCGTGGGGTCATTATTTTTCTCCCGATTTCGACTATCGGGTAAATTATAGCATAATTTCCGTGGAAAAACGATTCAATGCCGAAAATTGAAAATCAGTGTTGCATCAATTTTAAAATTATGTTAAACTGTAACCAATAAGTACCATAGTACTGCATTTGTAAACGAATGGAGAATCGCATGAAACGGTTGCACGTGTTTCTATTGATATTGGCACTTTTACTCGGCAGTTTAACCGCGTGCGCCCGCGCTCGCCCGGAAAATCCGGCAAGCGCGCCGCCCACCGCCGGCAAGACACAACCGCCCGGCGAATCGCTGTTGGATGATTCCGCGGAAGTGCTGGTTAGCCCCGGCGGCGAATCGTATGTGCCCGGCGAAGTGCTGGTAAAATTCAGCGAAGCCGTTGTGCCGCAACTGCCCACCGAACGCAAAGAAGGCATCCAGTCGCTATCGGTAGATAACCCCGCGTTGGATGCGCTGTTTGCCGATACGGGCATCACCGGGCTGCGCCCGCTGCTCAGCCCCATCGCTCAGGTAACCGGCGAAAGTCTTGAAGCCCTCAGCGCGCGCACGGGCAGCGCCCGCCAATTTTTTGTGGCATCTTTCAACCCCGACAAAAATATTTCGGATGTGGTGCAAAAACTTTCTGCCAACGAAAATGTGGAATATGCCGAACCGAATTATGTTGCCTTTGCCGCCGGCATTCCGCAGTATGCTGTGCCCAACGACCCGTTTTACAGTTATCAGTGGAATATGGACGCCATCCAAATGCCCGCCGCGTGGGATATGAGCACCGGCAGCGGTGTAACCATTGCCGTGTTAGACACGGGGGCGGCGTATGAAGATTATCAGGTGTACCGTCAAGCCCCCGATTTGGCGAGCACACATTTCGTCAACGGCTACGATTTCATCAATGGCGACACCCACCCCAACGATGACAACGGGCATGGCACGCACGTAACGGGTACGCTGGCGCAAAGCACCAACAACGGCGAAGGCGTTGCCGGCGTGGCATACAATGCCAACATTATGCCCGTCAAAGTGTTGGATAGTTTGGGGCAAGGCACGTATGCCGGTATCATTCAAGGCATTGAATTTGCGGTTGCCAACGGAGCAAAGGTCATCAACCTGAGTTTAAGCGGACACAGCGGTTCACAAGCGCTGGAAGAAGCGGTGAACCAAGCCCGTGCGCAGGGCGTACTGGTAGTCGCCGCCGCAGGGAACAACAATGGCGCGGTGGAATATCCGGCGCGATATGACAGCGTGCTGGCTGTCGGCGCGGTGCGGTTCGACAAAGCACGGGCGCGATACAGCAATTACGGTTCGGCAATTGATGTGGTTGCCCCCGGCGGTGACAATCAAGTTGACCAAAACGGCGACGGCTTCGGCGACGGCATTGTGCAGCAAACCTTCCGCAGCGGCGAATTGACCACCTTCCGCTATCTGTTTATGGAAGGCACATCCATGGCAACCCCGCACGTCAGCGGGTTGGCGGCGTTGCTGCTGGCTGAAAATCCGGCATTATCGGTAGATGCGCTGGAAAATGCCATCAAATCCACAGCGCTCGATTTGGGCGTTACCGGAGAAGACGAAGAATACGGCGCCGGTTTGATTCAAGCGGCGGATGCGCTGGCAGCGGTGGGTGGAACACCCCCCACTGCCACCCCGACCCCGATTGTACCGCCGACAGCAACCCCCACCGCCGCACCGGGCGTTACCCCGTCGCCAACTCCCGTGCCGCCAACGGCTACCGCCACATCTCCCGTCCCGCCGACGGCAACCCCCACCGCCGCACCGCCAACCCCAACCCCCGTTGCCGGCAACCTCATTCAAAACGGTGGATTTGAAAGCGATACAGCGTGGGTCTTTATGGACACCCCGGCAGACGGACACTATACCGCCGACCGCGCCCACAGCGGCACACGCTCGGCGGTGGTGGGCATTACCGACCCGGCACAAGATAAATTTGCATACAGTTCTGTGGCACAAAAAGTTACCATTCCCGCCAACGCCACCAAAGCGACCCTTTCCGCGTGGGTGTATCCCGTCAGCGGCGATATTCCCAGCGGCGATGTGCAAATTACGATGATTTTGGATGCCAACTTCCGCGTGCTGCAACAGTTGAACACCATGTTGAAAAACGACCAAACTTGGCAGCAACAAACCTTCGATGTGACCGCATATCGCGGGCAAACGGTGTACATCTATTTCGGTGCGGTGAATGTGCAAGTTAACGGCAAAGTTACCGCAATGTATGTGGATGATGTTTCGCTAATTGTGGAACAGTAGTAAATTCGGGGATATTCAAAGGGGACAGGTCAATGACCCGTCCCCTTTTTTAAGACCTACGCAATTTTTTATAGCGCGTATTGTCGCAAAATATTCAGCGATACAAATTCCAGCACCGAGATGTGTGTCGCCGCCAAATCAATGCGCGGGGCAAACCCGTTCTCCATCGCTTCAATCCAGCGAAACATCGAAAGGCACCAGCGGTCGCCCGGTTTTAACCCCGGAAAACGGTACATAGGCAAGGGAGTGCTCAAATCATTGCCCACCATCCGCGAAAAATTCAAAAATTCCTCGGTCATTTCTGCACAAACGGTGTGCAGCCCTCTATCTTCGCCACCGGTAAAACAACTGCCATCCCGATAAAACCCGGTCAGCGGCGATACCGAGCACGGCTGCAACGATTCACCCAGCACATTCTTCGCCTCACGCATGGATAGTTTCTCGCAATTTCCGCCCGGCTTCCCATGCCTGCCGGTTCAATTCCACAAACCGTTGCGGCACACGCCGCGCAATGGCTTGTTTCCAAATTGTTGCCGGCACATCCAAATAAGTTGACAAAAAACCGAGAGTGATGATATTCGCCACCCGTGCGTTGCCCATTGCTTCCGCCATTTCCACCCCGTCAATCCAGTGGGTATTCGGCGAAATTTGACGCAATGCGCTTTCAATTTCATCATATTCGGGATACACCGCATCGCCGCCGGTAACGGTGACGGGCACAATTTGATGCCGGTCCATCAACACCACCGAATCGCTGTGCAGCATCGGCAGGTAACGCAGCGCTTCCATCGCCTCAAACGCCAGCAAAAAATCGGCGGACGCATCGGGGATAATGGGTGAATGGACAATTTCGCCCCAACGAACGTGACTGCTCACATTGCCGCCGCGCTGAGACATCCCGTGAATTTCCGATTTTTTCACATCATACCCCGCCAGCATCCCCACCGATGCCAGAATGTTGCTTGCCATTAACACCCCTTGACCGCCCACACCTGCCAGCAAAAAATTTATCGTTTTCATTGGTTTCTATCCTTCTGTCATTCGCTATTTGCTTAAATCTCACCTTACGCACTTTAAAATTTGACAAAGTTTGATAGTTTAAA
>CAYPNZ010000022.1:0-13923 GCA_964411845.1 uncultured Anaerolineaceae bacterium | reverse complement strand
ATTTCAATAACGGGAGCATCAATAGACCTCTTGCAAAAGTAACTTTGTCATCCCCGCGAAAGCGGGAATCCATACCTTTTTTCCCGGATTCCGGATATTTCCCTGCGGGAAATTCCGGAATGACATACTTTTACAAGAGGTCTAATGTTCGATAGTCTGGAACTGCGATACGCTTCTCCTTCGATGAAAACTATCACGTTTTACGTTTCAGCCGGTCACGCCTTCCCCCGCACAAACCGCAACACTTCCGGGTCGATTTTATCGTCGTCGCGCCAGCGTTCTTCCAAATTCTCAATACCGCAAAAATCCCACAGTGCGGCGCGGGTGACGTCATCATACACGCCCGAAATGTCGCCGCCATACAGCCCGATTTTCGCCAGCACGGTTTGCAATTCCCGTGCTATATCCGCCGTGATGGGGATGAGGTCGCTTTCGGTGCTTTTGCCAAAATAGAGCCGGTGCAATCCGTACAGCCGATGCAACTCTTCAATCGGTGCGGGGTGGTCATCTACCCGCAAGTCAATCAAAACATCGTTGAAGCCGCCGTAACCCCCCTTTTCTTTCACCACCAGCAGCGCTGCCGATTGCTGCCCGCGTTTGTCGCCGCCCGCGGCTTGCCCCGCCGATAGCGCCGCCAGCAATCGTTCTGCCAGTGTGCCGCCGGTTTGCTCGAAGGTGTCTGCCATGGCGTTGACGGTGGCTGCGCTGACCAAAATATTACCCTGGGCGGCATAATGTTTGCCGGTGCGTCCGCCTGCCCAATCGTGGCATTTGGCGCCGGTGAAGGTTGCCGCATCCCCCCGCGCAGAGACAATACCCACTTGCCGCAAATCGCGGTCGGGGTCGGCGGCGGTCAGTTTCTCGATGGTTTCCTGCGCGGAAAATCCCTGCGCCAGCAGTGCCAGCCCGTCGGGACCGTAAGCGGTGTTGGCGTATGATTGGGTGGCAATTGCGCCGATGCCGGCTTTTGCCCACGGCACGGCATTCCCCACTGCCAGAAATTTCGATTGCACGGCGATGCCCAATTCGCCGCTGGCGGGGTCAAGTGCCACAATGGAAAATGTGGAGGGGTGTGGGGCGCGGAAATTTCGCATAGACTATTCTCCTGTTGGTGGGGATTTGGGAATGATTCAAAGTTTCAGGTTCAAAGGGTTAACGCACCCGGCGCAAAAACATTGAACCTAAAACTTTGAACCCTGAAACTATGACTTCGCCGGTTTGCAGGTGGCGTGCAAAAAGGCAAAATCCCCGCGGGGAGGCATCAGTTCAGCCACTTCGATGATTTCATATTTTTCAGTACCCAATTTGATAATGTCGCCCGGTTTGGGTTCTTTGTTCATATTTTGAATCCCGCCCACATCGCGACGACCGGGTACAACGATACTAACTTTATACATCGTCATCATAGTTACCCCCGCTAAATCAAATTTCGATAGCGCAGTTTAAATGAAAGGTCTGCGGCAATATTGTGCATAACTTTAAAACCGACATACGGGTCATCTTCACAGAGTTTCAAAAAGGCATCGCAGGCAATTTTCTGCACGGTGACCGGTGTTGCCGCTTTAACGGTGGCGGAACGTGTGCCTTGGTCAACCAGCCCCATCTCGCCGAAACTTTGCCCTGTGCCCAGCGAAACGATGACCGCATCGGCGGCGGTTTCGCTTTCCGGCGCGGTGAAAACTTCTACCGTCCCTTCTTCAATAAGGTAGAACGCATCCGGGGGGTCGTTGCGGGCGATGATAACTTCGCCGGGGGCGAAAGTTTGCGTGTGGCAAAGCGTAACAATTTTCTCCAGAGAAGCATCCGAAAGTCCGTTAAACATTTCCACTTGTTTTAGGAATGTTATTGTTTCCATAAAAGTCTCCAATTTGTGGCACTGAGATTATACTGTTGTTATTATAGCACGATTGATAATAATTTGTCACGCCGATGTTAAAAGTTTTTCGCCGTCAAAGGTACGGTTCTTTGGGAATATTTCGGTCGCGGTTGATAACGGCTTCGGGCAGACGACGCGGTTTTGCGGGCAAGTCGCCCATTTTTACCCAGCGGATGGCATCGAAGGCTACCATACACTTGCGGGTGTGCTCGCCGGTTAGGTCGCTGAGGCGCACGTACCCCCGTTTGGGGCGAAACGGAAATTCACCCAACTTGACCCATTCATTCTGATGCGCGTTCTGGTTCACCGAAACTTCCGCACGCCCGGCATCGTGCCGAATGCGGTAGCGGGCATGCGCCGTGGTGGCATGGTGGTCGGGGATGAACGCCCATACCGCCCACATTCCCGCCGACGGCAGATTGGGTCGCCATTCAGCCCAGTTGCTTTCCGTTTTGGCGGCGGCGTATGTCCACAGCATTGTTCCCTGATAGCCGTAGGGCGCGTTGAACCAAAAATCTACCCGCGCTTTGCGGAAAGTTCCCGCCGTTTTGTCGGTTTGCGGGGCATCTACCACCACTTGCGGGCGGTTGAGCAGATTGTATCGCTCGGCAAAAACGGGCGGACGGTTTTGGTTGATGAAGGCGGTGGGGTGATAGTAGTGGGTCAGCACCTGCATTTTATGGCGAACCATCGGCAGCCAATTGTTGATGGGCAGCAATTTGCGCCGAATCTCAAAATGCAAATGGGCAATCCACCGCCCGCGCGGTTTTTTCGGGGTGCGTTCGCCTTTGCCGATGGTGCCGATTTGCTCGCCGCGGGTGACAATTTGCCCTTTCTTTTTCACCAAAATTTTATCCAGATGGGCATATTGCGTCCATACCGACGACCCGTCGGGCAGCGGGTGTTCCAGCAAAATCAAGTTTCCCCACGCGGGGGTAAAATAGCCAAAATCGAGCACCCGCCCGTTTGAAGCGGCATACACCGGGTCGCCGAGGTCGGTATCGCCGCCGCCGCGCCCGTTCCAGTCTTCGCCGGTGTGCCAAGCGTGATAAATTTTAAAATAGTTGGGGTCGGCAAGAGTGGTATCCACCTTATAGGTTTGCCACACATCCGCATCGGGGTTGCGCGGTCCAACCGGAAAATCAAACCCGTCCGAAATTGGTTCGGCTGCCATAGCATGCTCCTTTCGCTGAAATAAATCTACCGGGATTTACGCAAATCGGTTGCAAACACACCCTTCGATACGCCCTATCGGGCTACTCAGGGTGAAAATGCCGGAAGTCCTCTACCAAAAGTATAACCGATGTTGGCAAAAATTGCACCCGCTCGGCAACATTTTTCCGACAATTGACCCACAATCGGCAAAATTGCGGTTTAAATTGTGGCGGTCGCTTGTATAATTTTATGGTATGACGATATAATAGCATATAGTTTTCGATTTTCGGTTATTGGTTTTTAAAAGGAGGGGATTATGTCTATCAACGAAATGCGTTCGGCGGTAACGGCAAAAGTGTGGCGAGAAATTGCCGGCAGCGGTATTGATATTTCGGCAGTTGACCGCGCCGATATGGATAAATTGGTGACAATGGTGGTTGATGCCGCACTGGCGGAAGTGGATGCGCAACTCGGCAAGTTGAATGTCGCACAAAAAACGCAATCCGTCCCCGCCGAAGAGCAAATTTTGTGGGAAGGACGCCCTTTTTTGTCGTTGGTGACAAAGTACATCATCACCAATCAGCGGGTGCGCGTTATTGAGGGTCTTATCGGTAAAGATTATGAGGATATTGAACTGGTGCGCGTGCAAGATATGGATTTCAAACAATCCATTGCCGAACGCGCGATGAATTTGGGTGATATTTTCATCCGCAGCCACGACCCCAGCGACCCTATGATGGTATTGCGTAACGTGCAGAACCCCAAAGCGGTGCACGAAATTTTGCGCCGAGCGGTTATTCAAGCCCGTAAAGATTACGGTTTGCGCTACCGGGAAGAAATGTGAGCATGTGATGCGTGAAAACGTGAAAATGAGCAGGTATGCGAGTGAGGGTATAAAATTGCCCGTTCGTTCATTCCCCCCGAAACTGCTGTGGCTGGCAATGCTGGCGATGCTGTTGTTGCCGGTTACTGCCGCGCAGGCACAATCGCCGCTGCACATATCGGTCACAGCGGGCTTCGACGGATATGCCAAACAAAATGTGTGGATGCCCGTCACGGTGCACGCCGAAAATAACGGCTCGCCCGTTTCCGGCGAAATTCGCGCCCGCGCCGGTTATCCCGGCGAAACATACGCCGCCGAATTGAACCTGCCCGCGCAATCGCAGAAGAATATCACCATTTTGGTGCCGTATCGCGGCGATTACACCGTGAAATTTGTTACCGATGACGGAGAAACACTGTTCAAAAAAGTGGTCAGCCCGCGCGCGCTGTCGCCATACGAATATTTTGTGGGCGTTATTGCCGACAATCGTGACGTGCTGAATTTTCTAGCCGGTTTGCAAAACCCGGCAACGGGGTCGCCGGTTTCGGTGGCGCATTTGCGTTTAACCGACCTGCCGTCGCAAGTTGGCGGGCTGGCGGCATTCGATGCGCTTATTTTTAACGGGGTGGATACCGGCGCGCTGTCTGCCGGGCAAATTGCCGCGCTGTCCGAATGGGTTGCCGGCGGCGGCAAATTGGTGGTCGGCGGCGGTCCCAATGCCGGGCTGACCGTCGGCGGGCTGCAATCGTTGCTGCCCGCATCCAACTTTGTGCTGAAAACCGTGCCCGCGCTGGAAAATTTGCAAAATTTTGGCGGACGCCCCATCCCCAATGAAGGACCTTTTTCCGCTGCCGTGCCGCAATCGGTCAGCGGGGCGGTAGATTTGTATGAACAGGATATGCCGTTTTTGGTGCGGCAATCGCTGGGCGAAGGGGAGGTAATCTATTTCGCGCTCGATTTTTCGCTGGCGCCGATGGACGGTTGGGCGGGTAATGAAAATTTTTGGCGGAAGGTGCTCAACCCGCTGACCAGCCGTCCGCCTTTTTATGCCGGTTATGAAGCGCCGCAAGCCATCAACGATTATCTGGCGGCAATTGAAGGGAGCGGATTGCCGTCGCCGGCATTTTTTACCGGTTTTTTGTGCCTTTATTTTCTTTTTCTGGTTCCGCTGAATTATTGGGCGTTAAAACGCTTCAAACGCCGAGAGTGGGCATGGCTCACCATCCCCGCGCTGATTGTGCTGTTTACGCTGGTGGGGTATGTGGGCGGTTTTCGAGCGCGCGGCAGAAACAGCATTTTGCGCCAGTTGTCGGTGGTGTGGCAGCAAAATAACGCCTCCACCGCAGAAGAAACCGCGTATTTGGGATTATATGCACCGGTGCGCGACCATTTCGACCTTGTTTTTGACGATATGGCACTGGTTCAACCCGGCGAAGGGGGAAACGGCTATCGCGGGGTGAAAGCGAATGTTTCCGCGCCGACGACCATTTTTTACGGCAGCCGCACCGAATTGCGCAACCTGTGGACGGACATCGGCAGTATGTCTACCGCCGTGGCACAGCGACGCGCCACCGTGCAGCCGATTGACCTGCAATTGACACTTTCCGGCAGCAGGCAATCGCTGCGGTTGAGCGGTACCGTTACCAACCGCAGCCGGCACACCTTCACGGCTGTGGCGCTGTTTACCGGCAATTACGGCGTTAAAATCGGTTCGCTCCCCCCGGGAGAAACAACCATTGACCAACCATTGCAGGCGCTGGACATTCAACCCTATGTTGGCACGGATGTATGGAAAACACCGTACACGCAATTGAACAACCGGTTGGCGCAAACGCGAGATCAGGTTATACGCGGACTTTTTTGGAGCAACCAATTTTCCGGTCCCTCGGCGCCGCAATCAACGTGGACACAACCGGGAGACACGGTTTTTCTGGTCGGCTGGCTTGACGATCTCCCCGCCGATTGGGTGTCGGTGGCGCACAAACAAATAACCTATCAAGCCGCACAGGTGCGGGTGGTAACCGCGCCGCTGGCAGGGGGGGTACAATGAACCCCATCATCACCGTAGAAAATTTAACAAAATCGTTCAAACAGCGAAAAGCGCTGGACGGCATTTCGTTCAGTATCGAACGCGGCGATATTTTCGGGTTTGTGGGACCGAACGGCGCGGGCAAAACCACCACCATCCGCATTTTGACCACCCTGCTGCAAGCCGATAGCGGCACAGTGCTGGTAGATGGCTTCGATGTGCGGCGCGATATTACCGCCGTGCGGCAGCGGTTGGGGTATGTGCCGGACTTTTTCGGACTGTATACCGATATGACCGCTTGGGAATATCTGGAATTTTTTGCCGGATGTTACCGCATCCCCCCCGCCGACCATCCCGCGCTGATTGCCGATTTGCTGGAACTGGTAGATTTAACCCACCGCCGCGATGATTTTGTGGACGGGCTGTCGCGGGGTATGAAACAGCGGCTGGGGCTGGCGCGCGCGCTGATTCACGACCCGGAAATTTTGGTGCTGGACGAACCGGCGGCGGGGCTTGACCCGCGGGCGCGGGTGGAATTTCGGGCATTGCTGAAAGAATTGCAGCGTATGGGCAAAACCATCTTCTTCTCATCGCACATTCTGGCGGATGTGGATGAACTGTGTACCGCTGTCGGTATCATCGAGGCGGGGAAAATGGTGGCACTGGGCAATTTGGATGAACTTCGGGTGCGGTTAAAACGGCAGCGCATCATCAAATTCACCGTCATCGGCGATAATTTGGATGCGGCGTTGGCGGTGCTGTCGTATGTGCCGCAAGTTTCGCAGGTGGAACAGCGGCGGGTTAATGGCGATTGGGAAATATCGCTGCGGTTTGACGGCGACAAACAGGCGGTCAGCGCACTCATTGCCAAATTGGTGCGCGCCGATGTGCCGCTGCTCGCTTTTTCGGAAGAAACCGAATCGCTGGAAGATATGTTCATGCAACTCACCGAAGGGATTGTGTCATGATAGCAAAAGTCTGGACGAGGTTCAAAAACAATCCGGTGCTGGTTAACGAATTGCGCAGCCGCATGCGCGGTCGGCGGACATTTTGGGTGCTGGGCGTGTATCTGTTGGTGCTCAGCGGTTTGATGTTCACCATTTATATGACAGTGTATCAGGATACGGCATCGTCGCAATACTATTATGTCGGGCAATTTCAGCGGTCGCTGGAAGCCGCATCCACATTGGGGAAAGCCATTTTTTACGGCACAAACCTGCTGCTATTGTTGGGGGTGACATTGGTTGCACCGGCGTTCACCGCCAGTGCCATCGTCAGCGAAAAAGAGCGGCAAACGTTCGATTTGCTGGTTATCACCGCACTGCCCGCGCGCGATATTGTGCTGGGCAAATTAAGCGCGGTGTTGGTGTTCATCGGGGTGCTGTTGCTGGCAACACTGCCGTTTCAGAGTATGGCGTACTTTTTCGGCGGGGTGGCGTTCGGCGATATTCTGTTGGCAATGCTGTTGCTGCTGCTGACCACTCTGCTGTATTGCAGTTGGGGGTTGTTCGTTTCCAGTTTTGCGCGCACGGTGACCATCGCCAATATGATAAATTATGTGGCAATTGTGCCGATGCTGCTGGGGGTGCCGTTCCTGCTCTTTTTGGTGGGGGTACTCTCTGCCGGTGCGGCGATGTCTATTTTCCAGCATCCGCCCTTTTTGGTGGCGTTGGTGCTGTCGTATGTCATTTTGTTTTTTGTCAGCATCAATCCGGTGAGCATGGGTATTGCCTCGGCGATATTTTTACAGGAAACGGGCAAATATGCTTTTAGTGTAGAGCAGTTTTTCAACCAAAGTATTCCCATCATTTCCCCGTGGGTGGTATTTGTTGCCTTTGCGCTGATAACCAGTTATTTTTTAATTAAAGGGACAATTTCGCGGGTAGCGCGCGTGCCCAAAACATAAAATGATGATTTCAAAAGCGGTTTTTTTCCAATCCATCATCCCGTTGCAGCGCCGGTTGCAATGGCGAACCGCCATCCGCGCCGGATGGATGACTGTCGGCGCGGGGCTGGGCATCACGGCGATATTGCTGATTGCCGGGCGATTTTTCCCGCTGCTGCCGTCGTTGTCGCTGTTGCTCATCGGGTTGAGCCTGACGGTGGTTTTGCTGGCGATGGGGCAACTGTGGGTGTGGTTTCGCCCGCTGCCGCCGGACGATTTGGCGCGCGTCGGCGACGCACTGCTGGGGCTGGACGAGCGTTTGACCACCGCTTGGGAATTGCTGACCGGACGGCTGGAAACCGCCCCGATGTTGCGCGATGCGCAACTGACCGATGCGCTGGGGCAACTGCGCCGTGCCAATCTGCGCGAAGCTCTGCCGCCGGTTACCGAACCGCGCCGTATGACTGCCGTTGCCGGGTTGTTGCTGGCACTGCTGCTGTCGGTGGCGGCGTTGACAGTACTGCCCAATCCGCAAAATGCGGTATTGCGGCAACGCGCGCAACTGGATGAAACGCTGGAGACGCAGATAACGGCGTTGCAGCAATTGCAGACAGATTTGCTGGCAGAACCGGATTCGGCGCTGGCGGCGCAGGTTGAGCCGCTAACGGATACCCTGTCGGAATTGATAGAAAAATTGCAAACCGCCCGCGCCGACCATTCGGCGGGTGAAGCGATGGCGGCGCTGTCGGCGGCGAAAGAATCGCTGGCACAGATGGAATCGGCGCGACAACCCGCGGCGCAGAGCCTTCAATCGGTGGCGAAGGCACTGGCGCAATCCGATTCGACAACGGCGCAACAAATGGCGCAAGCGCTGCAAACCGGCGATGCCCGGCAGGCGGCAGATACACTGGCGCAGGCGGGGCAATCTGCCACGGGCGACGAAGCCCAATCGCTGGCGGAAGCCCTGTCGCAGGCGGCGCAAGCCGCCGCCGATGCCGGCAACAGCGAACTGGCTCAAAGTTTGCAGCAGGCGGCAGCGGCGTTGCAGCAAGCCGCCGCCGACGGTCAATCGCAATCGGCACAATCGGCGCAGCAGGCGTTACAGCAAGCGGCGGCACAACTTGCCGGTGCGGGCACGCAGGCACAGGCGGCGGCGCAAGCCGCGCAAGCGCTGGCAAATATTCAGCAGGCACAGCAGACATTGGCACAGCAAACGGGGGGTTCCGGGCAGGGGGGAAACCAACAGCAAGCGGGAACCGGTAACGGTCAGCAGGGAACCGGCAGCGGCGCGGGGGTGAATCGGGGGAGCGGCACGGGCGGTGGCAGTGGCAGCGGGCGCGGCGAACCGGGCGCGGGGAATGACGGGCTATATTCGGTGAACGGTGCAAACGGCATTATCCCCACCGATAATGGTGCGAACCAAAATCGGCTGGAAGATTACAGCAGTGTTTTTGCCCCGACGCATATCGGCGGCGAAGGGGGCGATTTTGTGGTGCCGGAACCGCAAAATCCAAACGGCGGGATAGATGTCGGCGAAGTGCCGGGCAATCCCAACCGCGATGCCGGTTCGGCGACCGTGCCGTACACCGAGGTTTACCGGCAATACAGCAATCGGGCAAATGCCGCGCTGGAAAATAATGCCATCCCGCTGGGGATGAAAGATTATGTGCGGCAGTATTTCGGGGCGCTGGAACCGCAGTAGCGGCTCAAGCGTTTGGTTTCAATTGCACCCGGGTTAAAATGCGGACTTGACTGCCGGCAAAAAGAAACCCGAACAGCCACGCAAACCCGGCAATAGAAAGCATCATCGGGTTATTGAGCATCGAGAAAATCACGCCCAGAAAGATAACCCCGGCGGGCACGGATAATTTTAAACCCGGAAAGGCGCGGCTGATGTCGAACAGCGTCAGGCTCAAACCGGTTAATGCCAGCGCTTCAACGGCTAGCGTCAAAAAACCGTCGGTGGGGAACGGTGAGAACGCCGCGCTGACCAGCATCAACATACCGGCAAAAGCAACCTTCGGCAAACGGGTGGATTGGTACAGGCACAGCAGTCCGACCCCCAACAACAATTTTATCACCGCCCAATAGAGCGTCAGCACCAATGGCGGCAAATCAAGCGCCAGCCACGGTGTGGCAACCACAAACAGCGCGTAAAACATACCCAACGCCAACCCGTTTGACAGCAGGCTTAAACATTTTTTGTTTTTCAAAATCGCAAGTTGTGACATTTTCTCTCCTGATGCGATAAGATTGAATATCGGGGCACTCATTGCCATGCTATGAATGCCCCGATAAACGGGAGGGTAGTGGTTATGCCTTTTGAGCCATCTCAAACAATTCTTTTTCGATGGCGTCCAGTTCTTCAAGCCCGCCTTCGGCTTTAATTTTTTCCAATCGAGCCAAATACATCTCTTCCGAGTTCATTTTCAGCAGTTGCATCGGTTCCACCCCGATGTTTTTCGCACCGGTTTTTACCGCCCAAATGAACGCCGCCAGCCAGAAGAGCAAATATGCGGCGTAAATAATCACCTGCATTGTGTGGCTGGTGGGGGCAAGCAGCGCCGGCACAAAAGTGGTCGGTGTGTAGGGCATACCGCCCATCAAACCGTCCCAAAAATCGCGGTTGAGGGTGTAGGGCAGGTAGCCGACGTAAAAGAAGGGCCAAATCAACAAGCCGGTGATGTACAGCAAACCGGTGCGCCCGTAGTTGCGAAACTCACAGCCAATCATCAAAAACGTGCCGAGACCCAGCAACAGCCCGCCGAAAATATCCATCGGCAGAGAGGTCATCGTGCGGATGGAAACACCGGTGTTATGAAATTCCATACCGGTGGCTTGGGCAAATTGGGTGGCGAAAGCCTCGGTTGCCCAGTGATGCCCTTCCATAATGCCGAAGAAAGCAAACGCGATGAAAATTACCGTACCGATGATGAGGATGTGCAGGCTCAACGCGGCAAACGGTTGGTACGATACAAACACCGTGCGGATGGAATACGGCATGCGCAGGAAGTTTGCGCCGGTGCGTTCTCCTTTGGCGGCAATGGAACCCAATTCCGGGTTGATTAAACCGCATTCCGTACCGAAACCGGTTTTGGCAACCGATGCGCCCAACAGCGCGCCGACAATCAGCAGCATAATGATGTTCGGCAGGTTATGCGCACTGAGCATGGATTTGAAGAGTTTTGTCTTTTCAAAACTATCGGCGAAACCGGCTTGCACGGCAAAATTATTGCCGAAAAGGGCATTGTAAAGGAAGAGAATGCCCAAAATAATCATAAACGCCACCAGCGCTTTGAACAGCCAAGATTTGCTCATCGGATTGTCTTCATCATAAACCAACCCGTCTGCCCAACCGAAATCTTTGGCTTGCGCGGCAAACCATTGGGTATCTTGGCTGCGGAAATACTGCGAAAGGTTCAGTTGGCGCAACAGGGCAAACCCGCCCAGTGCACCCACTGTGGCAAAGAACATTACCACCCAACTTTTAACATTCATCGCCGCGAACCCGCCCAGCAAATGGTGCAAGGTACAGCCGCCCGCAACACGGGTTCCCCACGCGAAGAAAAATGCGCCGAATGCGGTGGATACCAGCATAGCTTTGGGGTATTTTACCCAACTGCGAAACTCCCCTTCCATCCATGCAAACACCAGCGCCGAAATTAACGCCCCGATGATAACCCACTGTATTGAAGGTTGATAATCGGGTTTGGTGGCAATCAAACTGCCGCCAAAAACCGTCGATTCTGCCCCGGCGAGCATTCTCGCCATACCGCTGGTAACGCCGACAAATTTATGGTGCGGATTTCCCAACGGCAGGAACAAAAAATTTATCACTTCAGCGATACCGGTCATCAAACCGGCAGTCCACCAGGGCCATTGTTTTTTCAACCAGCCCACATTTGCATAGCCATTCTTAAATTGAATGGCTTCTTTCAATTGAACGCTCATAGTTAAAGTCTCCTCTCCATTTTTTTGTGTTCCCGAACGGGTCGCGGAACTTACGGGTTAAAATTACACCCGTACACCCAAACAACTTCCCTTTCAAAAATTTTGCCGAAGTACCACCTCCCGTAAAAAATTTGTGCGCGTCAACGGTAGCGTGCATTGGTTGCTATTTCAAAAAGTTTCTGTAAAATAAAGAAGATTTATGGAGCAAACTTTGTGCAAAAAAGCCGTCGCAAACTTTTGTGATGAAACTTTCAATAATTGTGGCAGATACGCGGATTAAAGGTTTGCACGCCCGTATTTTTGCTGATACTGAATAATAGAGTTTGCTCGACAGAAAAGCAATAGCGGATATTTAATCGCAAAGATAACTTTTATTTATATTGCGTGGGCATACAGGGATTTGGAGGTATGGTATGAGCGTTTCGTTACAGCAATTGCAGGTGTTTTATGCCGTTTACAAAACCGGAAGTTTCACACAGGCGGCGGAAGAACTTTATTTAACCCAGCCGGCGGTGAGCATGCATATCCGTTCGCTGGAAAACCATTACGGCATCAAATTGTTCCACCGGCGGGGAAAACAAATTTCGCTCACCGAGGCGGGCGAGGTGTTGCTGGGGCACGCCGACCACATCCTTAATTTGGTGCACAGCGCCGATGAAGCGATGGCATCGCTAACGGGAAACCTGAAAGGACACCTGCGCATCGGGTGCTCGCCGTGCTTGACGGTTGGGAGTTTGGCAAATCTCATCCGACAATTTCACGCCCAACATCCCGCCCTGAAACTTTCGGTTATCAGCGATGCCACCCCGACAATACTCGTCAAATTGGAAAAAGCCGAAATTGATTTGGCGCTGGTTGAAGGCAGTGTGCAGCGCACCGCAGCCCAAGCCGTCCGTCTGGGGTCGTTCAACATGGTGGTTATCGCCCCGGAAAACCACCCGTGGGGAGACCGCCCCTCGGTTTCGTTGGCGGAAGTGGCGGAAGCCCCCCTTATTTTACGCGAACCGCATTCGCACACTCGTGAACTGCTGGAAGGGTTTTTCAGAAAATACCAACTTTCGCCGCAGCACATCGTCGCCGAGTTTAACCATCCCAATCTCATCAAAGAAGCGGTGCAACTGGGCATGGGTGTGGCATTGCTGTCATCGTGGGCGTTAACCCGTCTGGATACCGGCATCCGCATATACCAACTTGCCGATGAAGACATTGTCCGGCATGCGCAACTGGTATATTGCCCCCGTTTTTCTTCAACCCCCAGCATGCAGGCTTTTATAGATTTTTTGCACAAAGCTTGGGATGACCATGCCGACAACAAAGATGCCGATATTTCCAAATTAAGCGCCGACCCGACCGTCGTTCAAGCCTAAGGGGATTGCGATATGACCGAATTAACGCTTGACGCCTTTCAAGAAAGTGTTACCCGTGTCCGCGCCGAAATCGGCACGGTAATTGTCGGGCAGGATGAGGTGGTCACCAACGTGCTGGTGGCGCTCATCGGCGGCGGGCACGTGCTGTTGGAAGGGGTGCCCGGGCTGGGGAAAACTATGCTGGTGCGCACCCTGGCGCAAGTGCTGAACCTGAAATTCTCGCGCTTGCAATTTACCCCCGATTTGATGCCTGCCGACATCATCGGCACGGATATTTTGGATGAAGACGAACACGGGCGGCGTTCATTCCGTTTTCAGCCGGGACCGATTTTCGCCAATTTGGTGCTGGCAGACGAAATTAACCGCGCTACCCCCAAAACCCAATCCGCCCTGCTGGAAGCGATGCAAGAGCAAACCGTCACCGTGTCGGAGCACACCTACCCCCTCGAAAGCCCGTTTTTTGTGCTGGCAACCCAAAACCCGCTGGAAATGGAAGGCACATATCCCCTGCCCGAAGCCCAACTCGACCGATTTTTGTTCAAATTGAATGTCGGGTATCCCTCTCAAACCGAAATGAGCGAAATTTTGGCGCGCACCACCGGCAAAACCGTGCCGCAAGCGCAAACCGTCATCGAAAAAGAAACCCTGCTGGCAATGCGACAACTGGCGCGGCAGGTGCCGGTTGCATCACCGGTGATGGATGCCGTTTCGGCGCTGGTGCTGGCATCGCACCCGGAAAACCCCACCGCCCCCGAATCGGTGCGGCAGTACGTCCGCTTCGGTGCCAGCCCGCGCGCCGGACAGGCGGTCGTCCTGGCGGCCAAGGTACGCGCCCTC
>CAYPNZ010000021.1:0-14050 GCA_964411845.1 uncultured Anaerolineaceae bacterium | reverse complement strand
GTATTTTTGCAAGATTATGCCCATGTCATTCCCGCCTGTGCCCTGCGGGTGCGAAAGCGGGAATCCATACATTTTTCTCTGGATACCGGATATTTCCCTGCGGGAAATTCCGGAATGACATTTGACTTGACGGCTATACAATTGCTTAACTTGTTACTGATGCCATAACTTCGATAAATTTGTTTACGTATCTTTTATGGAGAAAAAATAAGAATCATACGATAATAGAATAGACAAAATTTGAATGTTGCGTTCAACAATCGGGAGCATAATGAACAACAAACCATTCACCACCGCTAAAATCTTGCTGATAGGAAAATTGAACGGCAACCTGACCGATACCGGGGAACCGGCGGCACCTGCACCGGAATTGAAAACGCGGGTCGCCCCGACGGTTGATGTTGCATTGCAGTTTCTGTCGCCTGCAACTTTCGATTTGGTTTTGTTGGATATGGCTGTGGAACGCGGGCGCGAACGTGCCGCACTGATGGCGCTTCACGAAAAAGCGCCGTGCACCCCCATCATCTGTATGACAGATGAAAATCAAGCGCATGCCGTACAACCGATGCTGCGTTCCGGCAAAATTGAATATTTGCCCAAAACAATGGTGTCACCGCAGTTTTTGGCGCACATTGTGCAACATGGTATTGAGCGCACACGCTCTCGCCGCGAATTGAAAAACCGAGAGCGCCGTTTCCGCACGTTGTTTGAGGTGTTCCCCGATGCGGTGTACAGCACCAACGCCGAAGGTACCTTCGTTGATTTCAACAAAGCGTTGCTGGATTTGTTCGGTTACTCTGTGGATGAACTGAACGGTATGAGCGCGCAACTTCTTTTTGCCCGTTTTGAAGATTACGATTCGCTGTTGCAGCATTTGAGTGCACACGGTTCGGTGTCGGATTATCCGGTGCGAATGGTTGACAAATCGGGCAAGGAATTGTCGTGTTTGCTCACCGCCATCCCCAACCGCACCGAAAACGGCACGGTACTGGGTTATCAGGGCATCATCCGCGACATCACCCGCCGTGAGGCGCTGGAAGAACGCTGGCGGCGATACGAATTCATCGTCAACACCTCAAAAGAATTTATGACGTTGGTCAATCGTGAATATGTTTATCACGCTGCCAACGAAGCCTACTGCAATGCCCACGGCAAAAAACGCGAAGAAATCGTCGGGCGGTCGGTGGCGCAGGTGTGGGGCGAAGGTCGTTATTTGACCAAAATAAAAGAAAACTTTGACCGCTGTTTTGCCGGCGATGAAATTCACTATCAGGGCTGGTTTACCTTTTCCGTGCTGGGGCGGCGATATATGGATGTAACTTACTATCCATATTACAATGCCGAAGGTATTGTAACGCACGCCGTGGTGGTTTCGCGCGATATAACCGAACGCACCCGCGCCGAAAAAGAATTGCAGCGCGCCCACGCCCACAACCAGCAAATTTTAACGGCTATCCCTTCCATTCTCATCAATATTGATGCGGATGGTATTGTTACCCTGTGGAACCAACCCGCCGCATCGGCTTTCGGCATCCCGGCGGAAAAGGTGGTCGGCAAGCCGTTTGCCGCGTGTGGCATCCGCTGGGATTGGGCGGAAATTGATGCGGGCGTGAAAGTATGTCGCCGCGAGCGCAGCACCGTCAGTTTAAATGATGTGAAATACACCCCCCCCACCGGCAAAGATAGATTTTTAAATTTGACCATCAGCCCGTTCATCGGCGAATCCGAAGAACGAGTGGGGTTTTTGCTGGTAGCACAAGACATTACCGAGCGAAAAATTCTCGAAAGCCAACTCAGCCAATCGCAAAAACTGGAATCCATCGGACAACTTGCCGCCGGCATCGCGCACGAAATTAACACCCCCACCCAATATGTGGGCGATAACATCCGTTTTATGCAGGATTCATTCGATGATATAGCCGCGTTGCTGGCAAAATACCGGCAACTGCTGGCAAAAGTAAAAAACAGCGGCGCATTTGCCGAACTGGCGGCAGACATCGAAGCCGCCGAAGAAGATGCCGACCTCGATTTTGTGCTGGAAGAACTGCCCGCCGCCATCCGGCAATCGCTGGAAGGGGTGGGGCGTGTGTCGGCAATCGTGCGTGCCATGAAAGAATTTTCGCACCCCGGCGTGGAAGAAAAAAGCGCAATAGACATCAACCGCGCCATCGAAAGCACCATCACCGTGGCTCGCAACGAGTGGAAATATGTTGCCGATGTGAAAACCGATTTCGCGCCCGATTTGCCCCCCGTCCCCTGTTTTGCGGGCGAATTCAATCAAGTCATTCTGAATATCATCGTCAATGCGGCGCATGCCATCGCCGATGCGGTGAACGGCAACGGCGGCAAAGGACTCATCACCGTCAGCACCCGCCGCGACGGCGATTGGGTGGAAATTCGCATCAGCGATACCGGCACAGGCATTCCCGAAGCCGTCCGTCCGCGCATTTTCGACCCGTTTTTCACCACGAAAGAAGTCGGGCGCGGCACGGGGCAGGGGTTGGCAATTTCTCATTCGGTAATTGTGGAAAAACACAAAGGCAGTATTTCGTTTGAAACCGAAATGGGCAAAGGTACCACTTTCATCATCCGTTTACCGCTGAATGCGGCGTCGGCGGGCGCAAACGGCAAGGGGCGATAATGGCAAACAAAAAGCGTATTTTGTTTGTGGATGACGAACCGAATTTGCTGGCGGGATTGCGCCGGATGCTCCGCTCGATGCGGCGGGAATGGGATATGCACTTTGTTGCCGGCGGTGCAGACGCGCTGGCACACATTGCCGAACACCCGGTGGATGTGATTGTTTCGGATATGCGCATGCCGGAAATGGATGGCGCGGAACTTTTGCAGCGCGTGATGGAACAATCGCCGGAAACGGTGCGCATCGTGCTGTCGGGGCAGGCGGAACGCGGTGCAATTTTGCGCGGCGCGGCGGCAATCCACCAATATTTGGGTAAACCGTGCGATGCCGACACGCTGAAAGACACCATCCGGCGGGCGTGTGACCTGCCCGCACTGATGCCCAACGCCGATATTCGGCGGGTGGTATCACAACTTAATCCTTTTTCGTCGCTCGGCATCCGTTTTGACGATATTCTCCGCGAACTGGATGCCGCCGACACCCCGGTTGCCGGTTTGAGCCATTTGGTTTCGCGGCGCATCGGCGTTAGCGCCGCCATGGTGCAGCACATCGGCGCGGTGTTTTCCGAATTGCGTCCCCACATTCCGGGACCGGCGCAGGCTTCGGTGCTGCTGGGGCTGAACACCCTAAAATTGCTGGCGTTGTCGGCGCAGGTTTTTCAACAATATGAATACGACTCTCCGGCGGCAGCCACGCTTCAAGCCATGTGGGCGCATGGTTTTATGGTCAGTAATTTGGCGCGCCGTATCGCACAGATGGAACATGCATCGGCGGCAGTGGTAAATTTTTCTGCGGCGGCGGGTTTGCTGCACGATGTGGGAAAACTGATTTTAACGGGCTATTTTGCGGAAGATTATGCCACCGCCCAAAAACTGGCGTTAAACGCCGATGATTTGTCTGCCGCTGAAATGACCGTCTTCGGGGTGGCACACGCGCAGGTGGGCGCGTATCTGCTGGGGTTGTGGGGGGTGCCGTTGGCGGTGGTGCAGGCAGTGGCATGGCATCACCATCCCCCCGCCGATGCCGCCGGTTTTTCGGCGGTTACGGCGGTACATGTTGCCAACGGGCTGGCGCACCGTTTCGACGCTGCCGAGGGTGCGGATGCCGCGGCAAAATTCGATATGGAATATTTGGAAAGGCTAAATTTGGCACAGCGACTTTCCGCGTGGGAAGCAAGTTGTTCTGAAAACCTGCGGGAGGAAATGGCGTGACGGAAGCGAAAGTACTCTTCGTTGATGACGATTCAAATTTACTGGCGGCGCTCAACCGGCGGCTGCGAAAAACCTTCGATTTGGAATTGGCGGTTGGACCTTCGCAGGGGTTGATGGTTTTAGAGCAAGCGGGACCGTTTGCGGTGGTGGTGGCAGATATGCAAATGCCGGAAATGGACGGCGTGGAATTTCTGCGGCGGGTAAAAGAAATTGCCCCCGACACGGTGCGCATTATGCTCACCGGCAATGCCGATATGCAAACCGCCATCGAAGCGGTCAATCGGGGGAACATCTTTCGGTTTTTAACCAAACCTTGCCCCTACGACACAATGACGATGGCGGTGCAGGCGGGCATCGAGCAGTATCGGCTGGTAACCGCCGAACACGAGTTGCTGGAAAAAACACTGATGGGCAGCATCAAAGTGCTGGCGGATATGCTCAGTTTGGCATCGCCGCTGGCATTCAGCCGCGCTACCCGTATTCGCAGTTATGTGCGCCACATTCGCCACGAATTGAAATTAACCAACGGCTGGCAATATGAAATTGCCGGGCTGCTGTCGGAAATTGGCTGCGTAACCCTGCCCACCGATTTGCTGGAGCGGGTTTATGCGCAAGCCCCGCTCACCGCCGAAGAAAAAGAAATGTTTGAAGCGCATCCGCAGGTTGGCAGCAAACTGTTGGCAAATATTCCCCGCTTGCAACCCATTGCCCAAATGATTGCCGCCCAGCGCAAACCGTTTAAGGTTTTTCCACCGGAAGAGCAAATGACGGATGAGACACGCACCATTGCCCTGGGGGCGCAAATTCTGAAAATCGTGCTCGATTTTGACCAACTGGTTGCCGGCGGCGTGCCGCATCGAGAGGCATTGGCGGTGCTTCGGGCGCGCCGAGACGATTATAACAACAAATTGGTTAACGCCCTGGAAACGATGCGCTTTGAAAAAATCGGGCAAATTGTAAAAGTGGTGCGTGTGCGAGATTTGAGCATCGGCATGATTGCCCATGAAGACATCGAAGCGGCGAACGGGTTGCTGTTGGTTCCCAAAGGGCAAGAAATAACGTATCCGGTGTTGGAACGGTTGCGGAATTTCTCGAAGCGCGTGGGTGTGATTGAACCGTTTCGCGTGATGATTCAGCAAAAAGGTGGAAAATAAATTTATTGTGTAATTTACACAGAAGGTAAGGCGAGAATTATGCCCAAGATTGATTTTGACGTAATTTTCAAATACACACAAAAGTTACCCAGTTTACCCCAAACAACCCTGCAAGCGCTGCAAATGCTGGATGACCCCGATTACGAAATTCAAAAATTGGGACGGGTCATCGGTATGGACCAAACGCTGTCGGCGCGGTTGCTGCAATGGGCAAACAGTCCGTTTTACGGGTTGCGCTATAAAGTTTCAACCATCGAAAAAGCAATTATGGCGCTGGGCACGGTTGAAGTCCGCGATTTGCTGTTGACGGTTTCGGTGAGCGAGATGCTCAACCGGAAAATGCCGGGGTATGGTATGGAACGGAGCGCGCTGTGGTATCACTCTATTGCCGTGGCTTCCGGCGCGAAATGGCTGGCGCGGTTGAATAAATATCGCCGCGCCGACCGGGTGTTCATCGCCGGCTTGCTGCACGACATCGGCAAATTGGTGCTGGATGAACTGTTGATGCACGAAACGGACTGGCAAAAAGAATGGGTAACCATGCGCGAGCAGGGCGCATCGTTTATTGAGTTGGAACGATGGCTGACCGGTATGGACCACGCCCAACTGGGCGGACGTATTGCCGAAGAGTGGCAGTTGCCCGCCGTGCTGGTTGAAGCCATCCGCTACCATCACGAACCGAATTTGGCAACGATTGACCCGCCGGTAACCGAATGGGTGCATTTGGCGGATGCCGCCGCGCTGATGGTGGGCATCGGGTTGGGCAGCGACGGACTGGCGTACCCGGTCAGCGAAGATGCTGTCAAACATTTCAATCTGACCACCGAAGATTTTGAAGAGATGATGCAGATAGAAGTTGAAGCCGTCAATGACGCGAAATCGTCGCTGTCACCGGCGCTGAAACGATGAGAGCGGCAGAACGATGACAGTAATTTTGGCAATCAGCAACCAAAAAGGCGGTGTCGCCAAAACAACCACCTGCATGTCGCTCGGTGCAGGGCTGGCGGAACGTGGAAAACGGGTGTTGATGGTTGATTTGGATTCGCAGGCGAATTTAACGCTTGCCGCCGGTTTTGATGGCGACGCGCTGCCGTGGACAATTGTGGATTTGCTCGATGCGGCGGAATTGGATTTGCCCGAAGCGGAACGGGGCGCAATTTATAGCGTCGCAATGGACGGATTGGACATTCTGCCCGCAGATGTTCGGCTTGCCAGCATAGAGCGGCAATTGTACGACCGGCACAATTATGAATATTTGCTCGGCGAAATTCTGCAAAAATGGCACGATGTTTACGATTATATTTTGCTGGATTGCCCGCCATCGCTGGGGGCGGTGACGCTGATGGCGCTGACCACTGCCCAAATGGTGCTGGTTCCCGTGCAGTGCGAATTTTACGCCGCCCGCGGCTTGAATCGCTTGCTTGATATTGTGTCGGAAGTGAAAAAACACACCAATCCGAATTTGGGCTATCACCTGCTGGCGACCATGTACGACCGGCGAAACAATATTTGCCGCACCGTGCTGGAACAGTTGCGAACACATTTTTCCGAGGCGCTGTTTGAAACGGTCATCGGGGTGGATACCCGTTTGCGCGAAAGTCCCGTCACCGGCGAACCGGTGCTGCTGTATGCACCCCGTACCCGTGCGGCACAGCAATACCGCAGTTTGGCGGAAGAGGTTGAAACATTATTGGAGGAACGCTGATGAGCAGCAGAAAACAGAAACTGAAATCAGGATTGAACAGCCTATTTTCATCGCCGGAACCGGCTGACACCCCCGTTGCCGTTGCGGTAGAAACCGCTGCCCCGCCACCGCCGCCCGCAGAAGAACCTGCCCCGCCGGCAGCGGAAGCGCCGCCGCCCGTATCGCCGCCGGAAGAACCGGCTGCCCCTGCCAAAGCGAAAAAATCTGCATCTGCCGCCGCGGATGAGGCGTTCGATGATGATGAAACGCAGTTGGTTGTCTTCAAAATGGGCGATGAATTTTTCGGTGTGGACATCTCTATTGTCGAAAGTATCATCAAAATGCAAGAAATTACATTGGTTCCACACGCGCATTTGTATGTGGAAGGCGTAACCAACTTGCGCGGGACGGTTGTCCCCGTGATAGACCTGCGCACCCGCTTTGGCATGCCGCGTGCCGAACCCACCAAAGATACCCGCATTGTGGTGGTGGAACACGAAGGCGCGATGATTGGCATGGTGGTTGATGCCGTAACCGAAGTGTTGCGCATCCCGTCGCGCGTCATCGAGCCGCCGTCGGCATTTGTAACCGGCTTCGATGCGGCATTCATCACCGGTATTGCCAAATTCCGCGAGCGGCTCATCACCATGCTGGATTTCGCCAAAATTTTTGTGGCGCAAGATGCCGCCGAAAAACACGGGGTAAAATCGGCAGGGTAAAATTGCAAAAACCTTTATGCAAACTTTACGGCGAACATCTTCAGAAAGATTCCGCCGCGCCGATAATAAAATCAGTAACAATAACACGACGAGAGGCGACCTATGCCCAGCATATTGATTATAGAAGATAGTTTGTTAATGCGAGAAACCCTGCGCCAAATGCTGGAACTTGACGGTTACGAGGTTTTGGAAGCCGAAGACGGTCCCACCGGTATTGCACTGGCTCGCGAAGTGAAACCCAATTTGATAATTTTGGATATTATGATGCCCTATATGTCGGGCACGCAAGTGTTGAAATATCTGCGCAGCGACCCCCTGTTGAAAAATACACCGGTGCTGGTGCTTTCGGCGGTCAATCAACCCGACCAAGTGCTCAATGTGCTGGAACTGAAAGTCCACGATTACCTGCTGAAACCGGTTGACCACACCACCCTGCGCCAGCGCATTGAAGCCGCCTTGAAAACAGCCGTATCATAACCAACCGTTAAAATTACCATAAGGGATGAATGATGGCGTCACAAGTGTTTGATATTGAAGCAGATGAACTTGGTATATTTTTGGACGAAGTTAACGAGCATTTGCAAGCGTTGGAAAGCGGTATTTTGGAACTGGAAGAAGTTACCGACCCCGATACCGTCAATCGTGTGTTTCGTGCGGCGCATACCATCAAAGCGTTGGCGGGCACGGTGGGGCATCATAAAATGCAGGAACTCACCCACACGATGGAAACCATTTTCGATGCGATGCGCGAAGGGAAATTGGTTTCCAATTCAGAAATTTCCGACCAACTTCTTTCCGCGCTGGATTTTCTGCAACTTTTCCGCGACGAAATTGCCAATCAGGAAATGGGAGACACCGACATTTCCGAAGAACTTGCCGGGCTGCGCGCAATTCTGGAAGGCGGCACGGGTGCACCGGCAGCCGCTTCCGGCGCGTCAAGCAATGGAAACGCGCAAGCCGCCGGCATCAAACTGAGCGATGACGAGCGAGCGCGGGCAAAAGACCTGCAATCGCAGGGATACGGGCTGTTTTTGGCGGTTGCCACCACCGACCCGAACAGTTTTGCCCCGTCGGCGCGATTGTCGCAAGCAGCCATTGCGGTGATGGATGTCGGCGAGGTGATATACCAGCAGCCCACAATGGAAGATTTGGCAAACACCAAACACGATAACCGCATCGAATTGGTGGTTGCCAGTAAAGAACCCATCGAAGCCATTGAACGAACATTGGCGGATGTGATGGATTTGGCATCGCACAGTGTTGCGCCCTTTGTGCCGGATGAACCGGCAGCACCCAAAAAACCGAAACCAAAGCCAAAAGCCAAAAGCGGCAGTCACGGTGTAGATTTAAGCGCGGAAAAAACCGTCCGCATCAGTGTGGAGCGGCTTGATTCTCTGATGAATCTTGTGGGGGAATTGGTTACCGACCGCAACCGCCTGCTCCAAATTGAAGGGTCGCTGTTAAATGTGCACGGGAAAGAAGGTCCCGTCAACGATTTAACCGAAATGAACGGGCATTTGGGGCGGGTGGTTGACCAATTGCAGGAAGAAGTTATGCGCGCCCGCATGCTGCCCATCGGCAGTACCTTCAATAAAATGCCCCGTTTGGTGCGCGATGTGAGCCGGATTGCAGGCAAGCAGGTCAACCTGATTATTGAAGGCGAGGATACCGAACTCGACCGCTCGCTCATCGAATTTATTGGCGACCCGCTCATCCATTTGTTGCGCAATGCGGTTGACCACGGTATGGAAACCCCCGAAGAACGCGAAAAAGCGGGGAAAAACCCCACCGGCACAATTATGCTCACTGCCAGCCACGAAGAAGGTCACATCGTCATTACCGTAAAAGATGACGGACCCGGCATCAACCCGGAGAAAGTAAAGCAGGCGGCGGTCAAACGCGGACTCATCAGCGAAGATGAAGCCGCCCAGATGGATGATGAGGAAGCGGTCGACCTGATTTTCCTGCCAAACCTGTCAACCGCCGAAAAAATCACCGATATTTCCGGGCGCGGTGTGGGCATGGATGTGGTTCGCTCGAACATCGAGCGGTTGAGCGGCTCGGTGGTGGTGGAAAGCAAAATGGGCGTGGGTACAACCTTCCGCATCACCCTGCCGCTGACGCTGGCAATTGTGCAAACCATGCTGGTCTCGATGCACAAAATCACATACGCCATCCCGCTGGCAACCATTATTGAATCGCTGTATCTGTCGGATGTGAGCATTAGCCACGTTAAAGGCAGCCCGGTCATTCACTGGCGAAATTCGGTTTTACCGCTGATTGACCTGCGCGATTTTTTCACCCATCCCCGTATGAACGGCAATCATCGCGGCGATGCCGACAAAGCCGCAGTTGTTACGGTGGCTTGGGGCAAACAACGGGTCGGGTTGGTGGTTGACAGCATCATCGGCAAACAAGACATCGTCGTAAAATCGTTAAATCCCATTATGGGCGAACTGCCGGGCATTTCCGGCGGCACCATTTTGGGCGATGGCAGTATTGCGCTGATTATAGATATTCCCGGTTTAATTGGTGCCGCAATGCAGGCACGCAAGCAAGGAATGGTAGCATGAGCACACAAAATATTGAAAAACAAGCCGAGTTATGGTTACAAATTCTCGCTGCCGAAGGATCGGATGAATTGCTGAAAGCGGCAATGAAAAACGTTGCCGACAATTTGTCAATGATGACCGGTCGAGAAATAACCATTGACCCGCCCGCTTTGAAATCTATTCCGTTGAGCGAGTTGATGGAACACGGGGCGGAATCGCCGGAAGCGGAAACCGTGGGCATTTACCTGCTCATCGAAGGCGATTTGCGGGGTCAGTCACTGCTTATTTTTGGGTTAACGGATGCACTTTATTTGGTTGACCTGCTGATGGGCGAAGAACCGGGTACCACCCAAGAAATGGATGAAGTGGCACAGTCGGCAATGGCGGAAATCGGAAATATCAGTTTGGCTTCGTTTTTGAATGTACTTTCCGACCGTACCGGACATTCTATTGTCCCTTCGCCGCCGGCGGTAATTATTGATATGGCAGCATCAATTTTGGCAGCCGTGGCTGCCAACACGGCAGAATTTGCCGCAGACCGGCTCATCATTCTGGATACCGTTTTCAGAGATGCCGGGCGGATAATCCAAACCAAATTCTGGGTTATCCCCAATATGGAAACAAACATTATGCAATACTTTAAAACCAAGTGACCGAGAAATACCGTGGGAAAGTAAGGGGTCGACTGTGGCAGATAATGTGCGATCTGTATCAATTGGACAAATCGTGGTGAGTAAATCGGTGATGGATGTACTGGTGGCATACGGCTTGGGGTCGTGTGTTGCCGTGAGTATGTATGACCCGCAGCGAAAAGTGGGTGGTATGTTGCACGCATTATTGCCCAGCGCGGCGAATAAAAACGGTACACCCGACAATCCGGCAAAATTTGTTGATTTGGGGGTGCCATTGTTGCTCGATGAGGTGTTGAAATTGGGCGCATCGCGCAGCCGGTTAATTGTGCGGTTGTGTGGCGGCGCAAGTATGCTCACTTCACCGGGGTTTAAAAACACGCTCAATATTGGTGAACGCAATGTGGCAACTGCACATAAAGTTTTAAAAGATATGGGATTTTCCATAAAAGCGCAAGACACCGGCGGCAATAGTGGTCGTACAGCCAAATTGTATGTTGCCACCGGCGAAATGACCATCAGAACAATGGGGCAAAAAGAACGCCCGCTGTAACCAAAAAAATTACGGTTCAGCCAAATAGAAAACGGAGGAACTATGGCAAAAGTAATGGTAGTAGATGATGCGAAATTTATGCGCGTCCGTCTTTCAAAATTGCTTTCCGGGCACGGATTTGAAGTGGTGGAAGCGGAAAACGGCGAAGAGGCGGTGCAAGTTTATAAAGCCGAACACCCCGATGCGGTGTTGATGGACATTACCATGCCTCAAAAAACCGGTATCGAAGCCCTTGCCGAAATTCGCGGATTCGACCCCCAAGCCAAGGTAATCATGCTGACCGCACTGGGGCAAGAATCAATGGTGGTGCAAGCCGTGCAAGCCGGCGCCAGAGATTATGTGGTAAAACCTTTTGACCCTGACCGAGTAATGTTGGCACTGAAAAAAGTTTTGGGGTGAGATTATGGCAAACCCAATTCGGGTATTGGTGGTTGATGATTCCGCGTTTATGCGTTACACCATCAACCGGCATTTGGATGCCGACCCCGGCATATCGGTGGTGGGCAGCGCCAAAGACGGCATAGAAGCGTTAGAGAAAATTTCATCGCTTAAACCGGATGTTATCACGCTGGATGTGGAAATGCCCCGTTTGGACGGGCTGGCTACCCTTGAGCAGATAATGAAGCGTTTTCCCACACCGGTGGTGATGCTCAGCTCATTAACGGCAAAAGGCGCTCAAACAACCATCAAAGCGTTGATGCTCGGTGCGGTGGATTTTGTGCAAAAACCCACCGGCAGCGCCGAAACTCGGCTGGTGATGACGGTGTTGGTGGAAAAAGTAAAAGCCGCCGCCGGTGTGCATATGGCAAAAATTCGGAAGCCGGCTACACCACCGCCCACTGCGACGCACCATTCTGCCATGCGCCCCTTTTCCGCCAGCGACCCGTTGGTGGTTATCGGGTCATCCACCGGCGGACCCAAAGCACTGCAAGAAGTAATTCCCCATTTGCCCGCCGACCTGCAAGCCGCCGTGGTGATTGTCCAGCATATGCCCGCCGGTTTCACCAAATCACTGGCGCAGCGTTTAAACGATATGAGCCCGTTGACCGTTCAAGAAGCAACCGACGGCGACCGGCTGGCAAAAGGGTTGATTCTGCTGGCGCCGGGTGATTATCATATGGAAATTCACGATACACGGCGCATCAAATTGACCAAAGACCCCCGCCGAAACCACGTGCGCCCGGCAGTGGACATCACCATGGAAACCGCCGCCGACCATTTCGGTAAATCGGTGCTGGGGGTAGTCCTCACCGGTATGGGGTCAGACGGCACCGACGGCGCGCGGCGCATCAAAGCGCGGGGCGGGCGTATCATTGCCGAAAACGAAGAAACCAGCGTGGTGTACGGTATGCCGCGCAGTGTGGTAGAAGCCGGTTTGGCAGATACGGTTGTGCCTTTAACGGAAGTGGCTCAAACAATTGTAAAGATGGTGAACAATGGACGTGCGTGAATATGAATTTATCAAAAAAGAAATTCTAGCCACTACCGGCGTTGACCTTGATTTTTACAAAGCGCCGCAAATGCAACGCCGGTTGGGGTCGTATCTGTTGCGTTCCGGGCAATCGAATTGGAAACAGTTTTTTCAGATGGTGCATAACGATGAAAAAGCGCGGCGCGACCTGAAAGATTATTTGACCATCAACGTCTCATCGTTTTTTCGAGATATTGACAAATACACCTATTTGGAACGAACCATCCTGCCCGAATTGCTCGGCGGCAAAGTTACCACCGCAAAACGCCCGCAATCGTTGCGAGAAATGCGCCAAGCCAGTCGCACAAACGGCACAAACAGCACCGGGCGCGGGCTGCGCATTTGGAGCGCGGGGTGTTCGCGGGGACAAGAACCGTATTCACTGGCGATGCTGCTGACAGAGATGACCGGTTCATTTACCAAACATTATATTTTAGCCAGCGACCTCGACCGTTCCGCACTGGTTTATGCGGAGGCGGGAGGACCGTATTCCAAAGATGATGTCGGCGCGGTATCTGAGAAGTATCTGAACCGATATTTTGAACAACGCGACGGAAAATATTTTGTGAAAGAATCGCTGCGGAGAAAAATCACATTCAAACAGCACAATATGCTCACCGACCCGTTTGAAACCGATTTTGATATGATAGTTTGTCGAAATGTTGTTATCTATTTTACTGCCGAAGTGAAAGACCGTTTGTATCGTCGCTTTTATGAATCTCTGCGACCGGGGGGCATTATGTTTGTGGGCGGCACGGAAATTATATCGAAAGCATCGGAAATCGGTTTTGAACCGGCAGGCATTTCATTCTATCGCCGCAGAGCGTAGTTTGATGCATCCTGTCACAGGAGGTGGAACAGGTGGATGTAAAATTCTTAAACCCGTTTTTAGAAGCGGCATATATGGTGCTGCAAACAGAGTTGGGTGTTGATGCCCAACGGGGCGAATTACAGTTGGAACGGTCGGCAGCCACCACCGATGATATTGCCGTGTTGATTAGTCTTGTCGGTGAAGCCGCCGGAATTGTGATGTACAGCCTCAGCGAGGGGACGGCGCTGGCAATAGTCTCGAAAATTCTTGACCAACCTTTTCACGAATTTGACGATTTGGCACAAAGCGGTATCGGTGAGTTGGGCAATGTCATCACCGGGCAAGCCGGGCAGCGTTTGGCGGCAGCCGGTTTGAATGTGAACATTTCGCCGCCAACGTTGGTGTTGGGTAAAGGTACGCTGGTTTCCACGTTGGATTTCGACCGGCTGGTGATTCCGTTGCACACCGAATTGGGAGCATTGAACATCCACTTGGCGTTAAGAGAAACGCCATCTGCGTAAATTGCCGAAAGGGAGACAGGCAATGGCAAATGTAAAACTACTCAACCCGTTTGTGCTGGCGGCAGCCGAAGTTTTGCAATCGGAACTGGGCGTGAAAACCACAC
>CAYPNZ010000020.1:0-14501 GCA_964411845.1 uncultured Anaerolineaceae bacterium | reverse complement strand
GGGGTAAATTGCAAATTACACAAAATACGTGTATCAGTCAAAGAACACCACTACCAAAATATTTTCTCCGACATCTAAATGTTAATTTGGCGCTCCAGTTCGCTGCGGCGTTCTTGGTAGGCTTTCTTCCCTTCGGAAAGCACCGCTTCAAATTTCTCCGTAATCATTCGCTGGGTTTCTTCGCCACTCCGGGGCGCAATCAATAATACCGCTGCGGCGCCAACCACCGCACCAATCATCATCCCCACCAAAAATTTTATTGCTCGCATGGGCTTCCTCCATTTTTTACAGTGTTTCGGTTTGATACCCATTTCTCCGCAGAAAGTATAGCAGAAAACCCGTCCGCGCCACAATTCACAAACTATTTTTGAGCGGTTGTTGTCAGTGGCAGCCAAATAATAAAGGTTGTACCATGCCCCGGTTCGCTGGTTGCTTCGATGTGCCCGCCATGCGCTTTGACGATATTGTAGGCAATAGCCAGCCCCAACCCCGTGCCTGCATGGCGCTTGCGGCTTTTTTCAACCTGATAGAATCGCTCAAAAATGCGGGGTAAATCTGCCGGCGGAATGCCCGCGCCGCTATCGCTGATGGCTATTTTGGCAAACCGCCGCGCCGATGATGCCTGCCCCCGTTTGCGGATGATCGTTGACACATTCGGCGGTACACCGTCACGCCCGCCCGAAATGGTAATTTTTCCGCCGGGTGGGGTGTATTTTATGGCATTATCCAAAATATTGGTGAAAACCTGTTTCAGCCGGTCGCCGTCACCCGGAATTTGCGGCAATTCATCCAACCGATTTTCTACCGTGATTTGTTTTTTCGTTATTTGAACCGCCAAACTGTCGAGCGTTATTGCCAGCAAAGCATTCAAATCCACCGGATGAATTTTTATGGCAACCTGTCCGGCATCAATTCGCGCCAAATCAAGCAAATCATCAACCAACCGCCGCATCCGCGATGCCTCATCAAAAATGATGCGTGCCGCGTGTTCTCGTGCCGTATCATCGTGTGCCGCGCCGTCTAACAGCGCCTGCGAAAACCCCTGAATGGAAGTCAGCGGGGTTTTCAAATCATGCGACACATTCGACACAAAATCTTTCATTGCTTGCCGGTTAGATTGCACTTGCCGGGTCATACTGTTAAAAGCGGTTGCCACCTGTTTTACTTCTGTGGGACCCTGTTCCGGTACACGCTGTGTATAATCTCCGCCGGCAGCCGCCGTTGCCGCTACCGAAATTTGTTTCAGGGGCGTGGCAACCGAGCGGACAATCAACCAGCCCAAAAAGAGCGCTACCACAAAGGCAATAATCGCCGCAAATAAAAAACCGCTCCACAAATCGAGCACCAGCGCCAAACTGGTTTGCGGCACCGGCGATACCAACACCAAAGATAATCTCGGAGAAATTTTCTGTGCCACAAAAATAATTTGAGTCCCGTCGGGTGCGGTGCTTTTTCCGCGACGCTGGTTGTTTTTAACGGGGAAAACCCGTAACCGGCTGTCTGCCGGCAACGATACATCTTCGCCAAGCCACCGAGCGGCGCTGTCGAAAATAATTGTGCCCTGATTGTTGACCACCAACAGGCGATGTTCAAGCGGCGGCAGGTTGCGAGAAATTCTTTCGATTGCGGCTTCCGGTGTGCGCCGGGTGGAACGGTTTTGGGATAATGTTTGCTGTATTTTGGGAATTATACGGTTAATTTCCGCCGACAATCGCAGTTCGGTTACCCGCGTTTGCAGCGGACGCGCCACAATTATCAGGGCTATCATTGCCACTGCCAAAGCCACCCCAATGACGGCGGCATACGATAAAATTAACCGCGATTGAATACTTTTTAACATATCGGTTTATTCGTGTGTTACAAGTTTATAACCAATGCCCCACACCGTTTCGATGGAAAGGTTGCTCTGCGCCAATTTTTTCCGCAAATGGGCAATGTGCACATCTACGGTGCGGGTTTCGCCGTAAAAATCGAAGCCCCAAGCTAAATTTAACAGTTGTTCGCGCGATAACGCTTTGCCCCGATTTTGCATCAACGCCGCCAGCAAATCGAATTCTTTGGTGCGCACATCTACCGTTTGGTCACCGACAAAAATTTCGCGGGTATCAAGCGAGAGGCGCACGTTGCCGGCGGAAAGTGTTTTTACCCCGGCTGTCGTTTCATGGGCAAGGGGTGTGCCTCGACGCAATACGGCTTTTACCCGTGCCACCAACTCGCGGGGGTTATAGGGTTTGGTCATATAATCATCGGCGCCCAGTTCCAACCCGACAATTTTGTCAATATCATCATCTCGAGCCGTGAGCATGATGATGGGTAAATTGCTGTTTGCCCGCACTTGCCGGCACACTTCCCACCCGTCCAGTTCGGGCAACATCAAATCGAGCACCACCAGCACCGGTTTTACCGTTTCGATTTTTTGCAATGCTTCCAAACCGGTTTCGGCGCTTTCAACGGCAAAGCCTTCATTTTCCAAATACATCCGCGCCAGTTCGATGATATTTTTTTCGTCATCCACAACCAAAATAATGTCTTTTTCCATAATGCTCCTGCACACCGTCGGTAGCGGTTAAAAAGTATGTGACGGCATGCGATTGCTGCAATGGCAAAATTGCATCGCATTGCCGGTTATCGAAATTATACCGTTTTTTTATCGGATTGGATAGCGGGCAGATGTAAATACTTTGTAAAAAAAAAAGAGGAAGAAACCAATGGTTTCTTCCTCCGGGTGATTTTGTGATGCTTTTACAGCGCGGCTTTGGCAGTTTCTACCAGCGAAGCAAATGCTTCGGCATCGTTCACGGCAACATCAGCCAGAATTTTGCGGTCAATTTCCACACCGGCAATATCCAAACCGTGCATTAACTTGCTGTACGAAAGCCCGTTTTGTCGTGCCGCGGCATTGATGCGGGTTATCCACAAGCGACGAAAATCTCGCTTGCGGTTGCGCCGGTCACGGTAGGCATACGTCAGCGATTTCATCATCGCTTCGTTGGCACGACGGAACAATCGGTGTTTGGTACCGCGTTGTCCTTTGGTAAAAGCCAGCACCTTTTTGTGCCGTCGTTGCGTTTGCGGACCACCTTTTACTCTCATTGTTAAAACCTCTTATTTTTTCTTCAGATACGGTGCCAGCTTGGCGACACGTTTTTTGTTGGCATTTCCTTTAACTTCGTGCATATCTTCCAACGCGCGCAAAACACGTTTGGCTTTTTTGCGCCGCAAGTGGCTTTTTCCAATTTTTGTACGCATCAACTTGCCTTTGCCGGTTACGCGAAAGCGTTTGGCAGTTGATTTATGAGTTTTAATTTTCGGCATAAGAAATACGGCTCCCCATAAAGTCTATTGTGTTTTTGATTTTATCGGCGCCAAAATCATTATCATTGTGCGCCCTTCAAAAGCAGGTTTGCGTTCGACAATTGCCACATCACTCAATCGCTCGGCAACTTCGTTCAGTTTTTCTCGCCCAACCTCGGGGATGTATCGCTCTCGCCCCCGGAATCGAACGCGCACTTTCACTTTTGCACCGCGCAACAACCACTTGCGAGCATCGCGCAATTTGAAGTTGATGTCGTGTTCGCCGGTTTTGGGGCGCAGTTGAATTTCTTTGACTTCCGTTTTCACCTGCGCTTTTCGTGCCTGTCGCTCTCGCTTCGATTTGGTGTACATAAACTTCCCAAAATCTATCAAGCGACAAACCGGCGGTTTTGCCTGCGGGGCAACCTCTACCAAGTCAAGCCCGGCTTCTTGTGCCCTTTCCAACGCTTCCGAAAGCGGCATAATGCCGAGTTGTTCGCCGTCTGCGTCGATAACTCGGACTTCTCTTGCGGTTATTTGCCGGTTTATTCGTTGCGTTGGTTCTGCGTTTTTTCGAGTGGATGTTCTTCTAGCGGCTATTGTTACTCTTCTCCCTGCTACAAACTACAAAAAATAACCGCACCTTTGTGGCGGCTTTGCGACTGTGGAATATATCATAACGGGGTGATTTCGTCAAGTTGACCCTATCAACACGCGCGTTACGGCATTTTTTCGGCAAATCGCATCGTTTCGATTTGTTGGGGTTTATATATTTGTAACAAGTTCACACAATGCAGTCTGCATTTTCAGGAGGAGTTCCTATGTCAACCAATCCTATCAGCCCTTTTGCAACACCGATGCCCAATGTGCCGGTGAAAGAAGGTGCGCCCCCTATTGAACGTCCCACCAAAGAAGAAATTGCCGCATTCCCGGCGGAAGCCCAAGCGTTGCTGGCAAAAACACAAGCCACGCAGGCAAGTTTGCTGGCAAGCGGAAATTACCGGCTTGACTCGTTGCAGGGTCGGCATTTTTTGCTTGCCGGTGCCACGGGACCCGGCATCGGCGGGGCGTTGGCAGTTGCCGCGCTCGATTTGCTGAAAGCGGGCGGCAGTGTCACCGTCATCGGGCGCGATTTGTCGAAATCCATCAATTTTGAAACGGGGAAAGCCATGCAGGCGCAAGCCGAAGCCGCCGGTTTTGGCAATCGTTTCCACTGGCTGAATGTCGGAATGGCGCTGGAAGGTCGGCATTTTGAGAAAATCGTTTCGGCATTGAAAGAAGCGGGGGCAAACCATATTGTGTATGTCAACACGGTAGCCGCCGCCAATTCCGGGTTGCTGCCCGGTATGCCCCCCGTTTATGTAAAAGATGTGGATGAAAGCGGCTTTTTTCAATGGAAATTGATGCCGCTGGATGACCGCGCCATTGCCGCCACCAAGTTTGTGATGGGTGAAATGGCAGTGCAGTTTCCGCAGGCGTTGGAAAATGCGGGTATTTCGGTAGATATTTCGGTTTTTGCCGATTGGCGCGGCAGCCGAGACAAACTGGGGCGCGACCCGTCGCAGGTGGAATACGGACGGCAAGGCGCATATTCCACCAGTTTGTACCTGCCGAAAGAAATCATCCAAAACGAGGTTTCGGCAAATTACGGCTCTGCTCGAAAGATGATTGATATTTTTTACCCGATAATGCGCACCCGCGCGTTGCCATTCATTCCGGGGGGAACCACGATGGCGCAGGTGTACGATACGCTGATGCGCAAAGCCGGCATTCGGCGGATTGAGCAACCGGAATTGGCGCTGAATACCCTGCAAGTTATTGCCGATACGCTGGCAGAAAAGTTATATAACCCCTTCCCGCGGTTGGATGCCCACGAAGCCCCGCTGGACGATTGGTTTTATGAAGTGGTACAACGCCTGACCACCGATGAAAACAGCGATTTTTACTATCGGCGGTGGATGGAAGGGTAACGCCCCCCGGCGAAGCAATCTCCGTTTGCAGGCGGCGGAGATTGCTTCAACCCTGCCGACCCGCGAAAGCGGGAATCCATAGATATTCACTATGGATTCCGGATATTTCCCTGCGGGAAATTCCGGAATGACATATCAAAAGTTGATTTTTCGAGTAATTGTCAGAAGTTTCAATAGGTTTCAATTCAGGATTTAAATTCTTTCACCCCATCTCACCGAAACGGTACAAAATTGCCGCCGCGGCGGCGATGCCGGCAGTTTCGGCGCGCAAAATTCGTTTGCCCAGCCACACCGATTGAACATCGTTTTGGCGGGCAATCTCCACCTCTTTTTCCGAAAATCCCCCCTCCGACCCCACAAACAGGCTCACCCGCGGCGGCGATTGCACCTGCGCCAGCACCGCTCGCAAGCCATTTTCTGCCGCAGCGCCCTCCCACGCCAGCAACCGCACCCCATCCAGTTGCCCCGCACGGCGACACGCCACCGAAAACATCATCGCCGGGCGCAATTCCGGCAAAATGCCGCGACCGCTCTGTTCCGCCGCCTCTTGAATGATTCGCTCCCAGCGCAGCATTTTCTGCGCCACGGCTTCCACATCCGCCAGCACCGACCGCTCGGTGATGACCGGCACAAATTCACTCACCCCCAATTCAGTACCCTTTTGCAGCACCCACTCAAACTTCTGCGCTTTCAACGTGCCCTGATACAGCGTCAACGGCAGCGACGGCTCGCCTTGCGCCGGTCGTTCCGCCAAAATTTCACCTTCCACCCAACTGCGGTCAACCCGCGTGAGCATCACCACATATTCATTTCCAAAATTATCCAGCACCACAATTTGCCAGCCGACACGCATCCGCAGCACATTTTTTATTTGATGCGCCACTTGCCCCGACAGCATAACTTTCGGTTTGGCAATCCATTCCGGGGGGATGAAAAAACGATGCAATCGAGCCATTTTTCACCTACTGAAAATTAAATTGTGCCAGTGCATGCGCCATCACAATGCCAACACTGGTTGCCAAATTAAGACTGCGCACACCGGGATTTTTCATCGGGATGGTATAACATGCCTGCGGATTATCGCGCAAAAACCACGCCGGCAACCCCGCCGTTTCACTGCCGAACAGAAAATAATCGCCCGGCTGCGGTTGAATTGCCGTGTACGGACGGTCAACTTTGGTGGTCAGCAGATAACAGCGCGACAAATCGAGTTCGGTAAAAAATTTGTCACGGTCCGGCTCGTGCCGCATCCGCACAAACTCCCAATAATCCAATCCGGCGCGTTTCAATCGCCGGTCATCCAGAAAAAATCCGGAGTTACCGACAATCAACAGATCCATATCCATCGCCGCGCACAATCGGGCGATATTCCCCGTATTTTGCGGAATTTGCGGTTCAACCAACACCACCGTGAACATCAGCGAATCACCTCATGTCGCAAGCGATATTCCGCCACCCGCGCTTCGTCCACCGTCACCCCGATGCCCGCCCCTTGCGGTACAGAGATGGTGCTGTCTTCGGTGTTGAGCGTGAAAACCGGTTCGGCAATATCGCGGTGATAATAGCGGTCGGTGGCGGAAATATCAGAGGGAAGCACAAAATTCGGCAGGCTTGCCAAATGTAAATTCGCCGCCCGTCCGATACCGGTTTCCAGCATACCGCCGCACCACACCGGCACACCGGCGGCGGCACATAAATTGTGAATTGCCAGCGCGTTTGAAAATCCACCCACCCGCGCCACTTTGATATTGATAACCCGTGCCGCATCCAGTTTCAGCGCCAGCCGGGCATCGCCGGGGGTGTGAATACTTTCATCCAAGCAGATGGGTGTTTTTAAATACGATTGCAATTCGGCATGGTCAATGATGTCATCATACCCTAGCGGCTGTTCTATCATTAGCAGATTTAACGCCTCAAATCGCTGAAACAGCGGGTAATCGGCGATGCGAAACGCTGAATTGGCGTCAGCCATCAGTTTGATGGTGGGGTGTTCGCGCCGGATGGCGGTCAACGGTTCCAGTTCCCAGCCCGGTTTTATTTTCACTTTGATGCGCCCGTAACCGGCAGCGATGAATGTATCAACCCGTGCCAGCAAATCATCCAATTTCGGTTGAATACCGATGCTGACCCCCACTTCCACTCGTGTTTTTTCCCCGCCGAGCATTTTTTGCAGCGGCACGTTTTTGATGCGGTCAAGCCAATCCCACACGGCATTTTCCAGCGCGGCTTTTGCCATATTGTGCCCGCGCACCATTTTAAACCCGGCAGACGAAAAAATATCGGCTGGGGTATTTATCGGATGACCGAGCAAGCCCGGCGCGAGAAAATCTTTCAGCACATGCCAAGCAGTGGTCACGGTTTCGGCGGAATAATCGGGTCTATCACCGACGGGGCTTTCCGCCCAACCGGTCATACCTTCCCCATGAACCGCCACCAAAATTGCGGGACGGTTTGTTTCCACCCCGAAACTGGTTTCAAACGGATGCACCAGCGGCATGGCAATGTGATGCAATTCGATGCGGTCAATTTTCATGTTGTCTCCTTTTTTGCAGTTGGCGCCGGTTAATATTTTGCAATTATTTTACAAACCACGCGCCGTCAATTTCCGCAGGGGGGCGGTAGGCTTGCAAATACGCCATCGCATCCGGCACATTTGCCGCCACATAAAAGAGGTCTCGGTGTGCCGGGCGGGTAAATTTCTGCCGAACCATTTGCTCAAACAATGCCAATAGCGAATCGTAAACCCCCTCAATATTCAGGATGACCACCGGTTTGCGGTGAAAATCGAGTTGTTTCAGCGTTAAAACTTCGGTCAGTTCATCCAGCGTGCCGAATCCGCCGGGCAGCGCGATGAAAGCATCGGCGCGGTCAATCATCAGTTGTTTGCGCTCTGCCATGGTGCGCGTCACCAGCAATTCGGTTACCGCCGCATGCGACAACCCCATTTGCTCGAAGGCATCAATGCTCACCCCCACCACCGAGCCGCCGTGCCCGCGCACCGCGCGAGCCAGCGCTCCCATCAACCCGACGTGCCCGCCGCCGTATATCAGCGTTCCGTGCCGGCGGGCAATCTGCTCGCCCAGTTGTGTCGCCGCCGTCATAAATTTGCCGTCCACGGTTTCGCTGGCGGAACAAAACACGCAATAGTTTTTAATGCTATTGTTTTTCTCTTTCGGAATATCTGCCATTTATGCCTCCAATATGTAAAATGCGGCATTTTCTCCGCGTAAAAAGATAAAATCGGTAAGGGTATAGCCCCGCGCAAACGCTTGCTCAAACAGGCTGCGGGTATGGGCGCGCCAAGCAATCGCCAGCGGCATATCGGCATTTTTTATGGCGTTAATGTTCGCCGGAATTTGCAAAAAGTGCCGTTTTTCCGCAAAGGGATTGACGGTTTCGGGAGGGATGAAAAAGCCGCGTGTATTGCGCGCACAGCGGTTCAACACTTGCGCCGCATCAAGTTTCGGCGGGGGAAATTTTCCGGCTAACCGTTGTTGCACCGGTTCAGCGGTGAGATGCCATGCCACTTCCAGCCGGTCGCTGGCAAGCCCGGCATTCAAGCCGTCGCGCATTGTGCCATACAGTTCCCGAAAATAGGTGTGGCTCACAGCGCCCAATTTTCGCAGGTTAAAATAGGCGTTTCGGCTTTGTAACGGGTCGAACGTCCACGTCATCAATTCGATGCCCTGTGCCAACACCGCCGCACGCTGCGCCAATTTCAGTTGATAGCCCACCCCGCTGTTTTGGCTGCCGGGTAGAACCCCCGCCTGATGCGAACAGTGTTTCAATTGCCCGGTGGTTGTTTTTCCCAAAAAACCGAAGGCAAACCCGACAGGCTCCCCGTTGCGCCGAGCCAGCAATACCACGCCGCCATTTTTGGCGATGGTCAGCAGCATGTGGTCGGGCACGATGTCTATTGCCGGACCGCCCCAAATTTTCGTTTGCAAAACCTCTATCCGGCGGCAATCATCAATCGAGGCGGCAGAAATAATCTCGAAAGTCATAACTTTTACTCCGATGCGATTTCGATTTTTTCCGGGGCAGGTAAATTCCGCCATATTTTCGGGTCGCGTCCATACAATTCGACCATCTCCCGCAGCCGTCCGGCTGTCCAATCGTTCAGTGCTTCGGCGCGGAATCGCCATTGCCAGTTGCCGCCGAGCACGCTGGGGGTGTTCATCCGAGCGCCACTGCCGAGTGCCAGCACATCCTGAAACGGGATAATGGCAAATCGCGCCACCGATGCCATCGCCAGCCGGATAAATTCCCAAACAATATCATGGTCGGGGCGACCGAGATAGCGACGCACCAAATCTTTTTCCGCTTCGGTTCGTTTTTGATACCAACCGAGTGTGGTATCATTATCGTGTGTGCCGGTATAAACCACGGCATACGGCGAATAATTGTGGGGTAAAAAAGCATTCGTCGCCCCTTTGCCGCCCGATTCCCCCGCATCAAAAGCAAATTGCAAAACTTTCATACCGGGAAAACCGAATTTTTCCCGCAAAGCAATAACACCTTCGGTAACCACGCCCAAATCTTCGGCAATGATGGGCAACTCTCCCAATGCCTTTTGCACCACCGTGAAGAAATCATCGCCGGGGGCTTGCACCCAACGTCCGTTGACGGCGGTTTTTTCGCCGGCGGGTATTTCCCAATATGCTTCAAAACCGCGAAAGTGGTCAATGCGGACAATATCCACCATCCGCAGGGTGGCGGCAATACGTTTTATCCACCAACGATAGCCGTCTGCTGCCATTTTCTGCCAGTTGTACAGCGGGTTGCCCCACAATTGCCCTGTTTCGCTGAAATAGTCGGGGGGCACACCGGCAACCACGGTGGGCTGCCCGTTTTCATCCAGCCGGAAAAGTTCTCGGTTTGCCCAAACATCGGCGCTGTCCGGCGCAACAAAAATGGGAATATCGCCGATGATGCGAATGCCGCGCTCATTGGCATAGCGATGCACGGCGTTCCATTGGGTGAAAAAATAGAATTGCAATACTTTTTGCACGGAAATTTCTTCCGCCAGCCGAGATTGCCAACGCGCTACGGCTTCCGGCTGGCGCAGGGCAATGTCGCTATCCCAATAGTTGCTCCACATTGCCCCGAAAACACCTGCTTGCCGTGCTTTTGCGTCAAAATGATTTTTAACCGCCATAAACAGCGCAAAATCATCCAGCCACGATTTTTCGGCGGCGCAGAAATCTTCATACGCGGCGCGGCGGCTTGCATCGGCGTGATGCAGAAACCGAATGGCGGCTTGGCGCAGCAAGTTCATTTTCCACGGAATGAGCCGCCCGAAATTTACGCCATCCAACGGAAAATATGGCGCATCGGTCAATGTTTCGGCGGGAATATCACCGGCTTGCTGCAACTTTCTTAAACTGATGAGCAAAGGGTTGCCGGCGAAGCTGGAAAAGGAAGCATACGGCGAGTCGCCATAACCGGTGGGACCCAGCGGTAATATCTGCCATAATGTTTGTTTGGCGGTAACCAAATAGTCTATAAAATTGAAGGCTTCATCACCCAACTCGCCGATGCCGTATGCGCCGGGCAAAGCCGTGGGATGCAGCAATATTCCGCTAGAACGCACAAGTTCCATTCAAGCACTCCCGGGATAGTTTTACACACCTCTCCGCGGTTTTCCACAGTTTTTTGGCAGTTTTCCACAGTTTCGGTGGAAAAACTCGAGGCGGTGCATCAAGTATACATCATCTCTGTGTGATGTTGAAATTGAGCGATTCTCGGTTTTTAACGCGGTTTTTCATAATTTAGATGTAAATTTTTTCTAATTAGTCATTGACTCAATTGCCGTATCTTGTTAAAATGGGGTAGAGTATAATTGTGTACTCGTCACTCTAAAAAGAAAGGAGGTATGATGCTATCGTTAAAAGACGATGTCGGGCAAGGGCTGGTTGAATATGCCTTAATTTTAGTTTTGGTTGCCGTCGTCGTTATTGCCGTTTTGTTGTTGCTGGGACCTATGATTGGCAACACATTCAGTATAATTGCCTGTAATATGGCATGGTGCTATTGATTTTTTAAAGCAATTATTTTTTTATTCGGCACGTTTTTGAAACCTGCAAATTGCAGGTTTCTTTTTTTGTTGCATTATGTCTACATGTTGTGGTATAATGTTATGGTAAGTTTGTGTCGGAGTTTTTATGAAATCTTTTGCGCTTCAATTTTCCATTGGCGTGGTTATTCTCTTCTTTTTTACGGCGTGCACACATTCACCCGCAGGGTCAACGCCGCAAATTGCATCATTCACCCCGCCGACCGCCACCGCTCCCATTGTGATGCGGGTGAACGGTATACCTATTTTAAAGGAAACGGTTGACAATCAACGTGAACAATTGCGCCCCATTGCCGAAAAATCCGAGATGCCCCAAAATATTGACGCACTGGTGATTGACACCCTGATTGACCGGGCGTTGATAGAAAAAACCGCCGACGCGATGAACGTGAAAAATATTCGCGCCGCCGAAAAAGTTGCCGCGCTGCAACGCGATATTCCGCCGGAAGATTTTGCCGCGTGGCTGGCAAAAAATAATTTTTCCGCGGCGGATTTTGAGCAAGTCGTTCAAGCCGAGTTGCAAGCCAACGCCGTGTTCGATGCCGTTACCGCCGCTGTGCCGCAAACGGCAACCCAAATTCACGCGCGATGTTTACGTTTTACCGATGAAGCCGCCGCCCGCACTGCCCGCCAACAACTCGCCGACGGGGCATCATTTGCCGCATTGGCGGCAACCAATGCCTGCACCCCCGACGCCAAACAGCACGGTGGCGATTTGGGTTGGTTTCCCGCCGGTATCGGTGTGCTTCCCGCCGAAGTTGAGCGGATAGCCTTTACCATGCAGCCGGGTTCAACCGGCGATGTATGGGCTTCCGGCGGGGATTTTTTCATTGTGCGCGTGGAATCTCGCGCCGATAACCGCCCGCTGACACCGGAACACCACTATCAATTGCGCGTACTTGCCTTTCAACAGTGGCTGGCGCAGCAACGTGCTACCGCCAATATTGAACGCATCACCAATTAAATCATTTGTAGACAGTTTAACTCAATGTTATACTGGTTCTTTGGATTATACCTTATTGGGGAGCCAGTTACATGCTCAAATCATCAAATAAATTTGGATTTATCGCCATTGCCAGCACCGCAATCATCATTCTGCTGATTACCGCACTGGCATTGATTGGGTTTTTTGTAAAACAACCGGAAACCGGCAAACCGACCACGGTCGAAAATTCGCAGACGGTATTGCCGCAATTATCCATTGACCCCGCCTTGGCAATTACCCAACTGGGGGGCATTTCGCCGGAAGATGTCATCAATCTGGCGATAGAAAAATCGCGTCCGGGAACCGCGCTGGCAACCATTGTCAGCACGCCGTCGCTTGCCCCGAAACAAACGGCGGGCACCCTGCTACTGCTCGGTGAAAAATTTTCCCGGCAAAACGATACTGCCCGCGCCGGGTTGAGTTACCGGTTAGCCGGCGCAATCGCTACCCTCAGCCCGGATTTATCGGATACCCTGCGCGCCGATGTTTTTCTGCAAGCGGGGTCGGGATTGGCAACGCTGAAAGATGCCGTCTATGCAAAAATTTATCTTGACCAAGCCTATCTCGTCGCCACCGAAAGCAATTATTTGCAGCCGGCGTACCGTCAATCCATTTTAGAGCAGTTGAATCAGGCATATTTGAGCATCGGAGAAACCGAATCTGCACGAAACAGTTTGAACGCCGCGCTTGCGCCGTCGGAACTGACAGACCGGAATGAATCGCATTTGGAATTGCCCGCCATCGAACCCATTCCGCTGACAGAAGCGGTGCAAAATGCCGAAAAAACGCGCTGGCAAGCGGCACAGAAAGTTGCCAAAAATTTGGTGGATACGGGCGGTGAAGTCCAGCCGGAAAATCTTGCGGCGCTGCATCAGGCTTTGCTTGCCGAAGACACGGAAAAAACCGCCTTTTTTGCCGATGCGCTGGCTGCCGAAAAACAACTTTCCGGCAAAGTGAACATTATCCACCGCCAAATTGAATGGCAAAGTTTGAAATACCGCATTGCACGGGGTGGTTTTGGCATATCTTTGGTGCCGGAATGGGAAACCAATGCCGAACAAATCCGCTCGGATTTGACCGCCAGTTACGAAGCGCTCTTCCGGCAATATTCCGACATCATTGTGGCAATTCCCGACGCATCGCAGATTGACCGCGCCACCGAAGAGTTGTTGCGGCGTCAGTTGCTCGCCGGAAAACTGGGCTGGTACCCCAATTACCCGGCGGAACAGTTGAAAGAGCAACTGCTGGCGGCATCTGCCCGATTAACCGAAACCCAGCCGAACACCAAATTGCGTGTCGGATTTTTGAATGTTGACGGAACCGAATTTTGCACGCTGGTGAGTGACCGCGATATTTTGAATCAAAACAAGGGTTCCAGCCCATAGGTTTTTAGGAGGTTGTGGGATGTCGAAAAAAACAGCAACATTTCTTTTGGTTATCGTCATCGGTATGACGCTATTGGCGTGTTTGTTCATTGCCGCGCTATTTGTGGTACCGGAAGCGCCATTCAACCCGTATCCCCCCAGCAAAGCGACCGCCCGCGTCGCGCAAGTGATGCAATCCGCCGCCCCGAAATTTGTGGCAAATGTGCCCACCGCTACCCCGACATCGCTCTTTCCACCCACATGGACGCCAACCGTTACGCTAACGCCATCATTAACGCCCACACCCACCGAAACGCGCACGCCAACCCCCACCGCCACCCCAACCTTCACGCCGACCCCCTTCCCCACCCGCACCCCAACGGCAACGGCAACCCGCACCCCGCGTCCGCCCGCTACCCCTACCCCGTTACCGCTGTACCGCGTGGTCAATATTCAATCGGAAAATAACTGCGATGTGGTGCGCGTCATCGGGGTGGTGCGAGACCCCAACGGGCTGCCCCTTTCCGGCATTACCATGCAGGTGGGAGAAGTTGGTGTTGCCGGCAGCGTGTTCAACACGGCGCCTTCAGATGCCAACGGGCGGTATGTGTTCGATTTTGCCGCCCCCGACAGCAATTCACACCGCTGGTTTGTGGTTCCGCTGGAAAACGGTCAACCGGCAGTGCAGCGGTATGAATGGCAAACCGACCCGAAAAATACGTGCTCAAACTCCGCCGCCGTGCAAATTATGCATGTTGATTGGCAGCGAAGCCGGTAACCCGCACAAACAAAAAGGCGATGGCGTGTGCCAT
>CAYPNZ010000019.1:0-14804 GCA_964411845.1 uncultured Anaerolineaceae bacterium | reverse complement strand
CGGTGTTATCTGCACTGTGTGGGAATCTCCGCCGATGCAGTCAAATGAACAGTTAGAGCGTGAATTTGCCCAAATGGCGTCTCATCTTTTCCGCACGCCCATCAGTATCATTCAATCTTCAATAGATTTACTGCGGGAAACGTCGCTGGATGAAAATGAGCGAATGGACATCTTAAATAGTATGCACCAGCAGGCGCAGCGCTTAACCGATACGGTCAATGAATTGTTAAAAATTTTAAGGATGGAAACGGAAGGTGTGGCGGTACAATATGCGCCTATTGCGCTGATACCCATCATCAATCGGGCAATAACTCTGGTGCAAAACGATAATCCGTATGTAACGTTTGAACGTTCCGTTTCCGGTACGCTGCCGCTGGCGTTGGGTGATGCGGCAAAAACCGAACTGATAATCTTAAATTTACTGCTTAATGCCATTCGGCGGTGTGCAAAGGGCGGGCACGTTACCGTTAGCGCGCACAGCACACCTCACGAAGTGATTGTCGGCGTTGAAGATACGGGGTCTCCCCTGACGGAACAAGAAAAGCAGCGCATTTTCCAGCGCTTTTATCCGGTGAACGATTCGGATGAAAAGTTACCGGCAACGTATAGTTTCGGCTTGTACAGTGTGAAACAATTGGTTTCGCTGCAACGGGGACGAATTGGCGTTGACAGCGAACCCGGCGCAACCACGAAATTTTATTTTTCTTTGCCAGTATGGGAGGGCACATATGACAAAAATATTGGTAATTGACGACGATGTAGCAGTATTGCAATTATTGCAAATTTATTTGGAAACGCAAGGATTTTCCGTCACCACGGCAAAAAGCGGACGCGCCGGGCTTGAATTGGCGTGGGAGCAAACACCGGATTTGGTGTTGCTTGATTTGATGATGCCGGTGATGGACGGTTTTGAAACATATCGTCGCTTGCGAGAGTTTGGCATTAGTTCGGTAATAATTATGAGCCACCGGCAGGATGAAAAAAGCGCGGTTAAAGCGCTGGAAATGGGCGCAGACGATTATTTGCGCAAGCCCATAAATTTGGACATTCTGCAAGCCAAAATCCAAATGCTCTTCCGACGAAAACAACTGCAAGGCGGCGAAGCGACCTCCGTTTATAATGACGGGCATTTATCCATTGACCTCAATACCCGCACCGTTATGCTCGACGGCGACCCCATAAAACTTACCCCCACCGAATTTAGACTGCTGGCAGTGCTGGTGCGCCGCGTGGGAAGAGTTGTTACCCACGAAGAAATCATCAAAGAGGTGTGGGGCGCAGACAAAAAAGCCGCACTTGGTTCTCTCAAACTTTATATACATTACCTGCGGCAAAAGTTAGAAGAGTACCCCCGCGACCCATATTATATTTTGGCAGAATGGGGTATTGGCTACCGATTAAAGGAGCCAACGCTGGTTTCTGACGTAAAAACGATGGCATAATTGCCATTTCGCCGAAAAAACAACAATAGTGCGTGCAAACGCACTATTTTTTTTGCCTACAAACCGACATGCCTTCTAACCAAATTCCTACTATCCTCACACAGCATTTTGATGAATATTTGTTACACTGGTGATATACAGTGGTAAGTTGTGAATACTTCTGTTGGAATCCCAAAAAATGTCTGATAGGAATAATATGCAAGTAAAAGTCAATACAGCCCCGACAACTTTCCGTACCGCCGTCAACGCGCGATGGGCGGAACATATTTTACTGCTGTCATCGCTGGTCATCTCGGATGCCGCAATGATTGGTTTTGGTTTCTTGCTGGCATACTTTATTCGCTTTGAAAGCGGACTTCAATTTTCGTACCAGCCGAGCGGTTCGGTGTTGCATTTTTACCAAAATTTGGTGTTTATGCTCATCCCCGTGTGGATTGGCGTTTTCTGGGCGTTCGGATTGTACGATTTCAAAAACCTGTTTAGCGGCTCGAAAGAATACTCGCAGGTTTTCAACGCCTCTACGCTGGGCATTATGCTGGTTATCGTTTCCACATTCTTTTACCCGGAATTTGTGATTGCCCGGGCGTGGGTGTTGATGTCGTGGGGGCTGATAGCCTTTTTGGTTGCCACCGGTCGTTTCATTTTGCGGCGGGGTGTACAGCAAATGCGTGCCTCGGGGCGGTTTATGACACCGGTGTTGGTGGTCGGCACAAATGAAGAGGCAATGGCAATTGCCGAACAATTGCAAAGCAACCCGCGGGCGGGTATCGGCATTGCCGGGTTTGTCAGCAACAACGGCAAAGATATGGGCGAAGAATTGTTGCCGCAAACGCCGGTGGTGGGTCAGGTTTCGGCAATTCGGCAGTTGGTTATGCAGTACGGCATTCAGGAAATTATTGTTGCCAGCACCGCATTGACTCGAGAAGAATTGCTTGACCTCTACCGAGTATTTGGCGTGGACAGCAATGTCAACATTCGAATGTCTTCCGGGTTGTATGAAATGCTGACCACGGGTGTGGAAGTTCAAGAAGTTGGCAACGTTCCCCTGTTAAGTGTTAACAAAGTACGGCTGACCGGTGTGGAAGTTGTTTTGAAGCGCGCACTCGACATTATCGGCTCGCTGGCGGGGTTAATCGTTTTGCTGCCGGTGATGGTAATCATCGGTATTGCCATCCGCCGCGACTCAAAAGGTCCGGCTATCCACCGTCGTCGGGTAATTGGCGTGGGCGGCAAAGTTTTCGATGCCTACAAATTCCGCACAATGTATGTGGATGGTGACGAACGCCTAAAAGCGCATCCCGAATTGGTAAAAGAACTGGAAGAAAACGGCAAACTGAAAGACGACCCGCGGGTAACCAAAGTCGGCGAGTTTTTGCGCAAAACCAGTTTGGATGAACTGCCGCAGTTGTTTAACGTGCTGCGCGGACAAATGAGTTTGGTGGGTCCGCGAATGATTACCGAAGCCGAACAGGAAAAATACGGCAATTGGCGGACAAACTTGCTTACGGTAAAACCGGGTATGACCGGCTTGTGGCAGGTTAGCGGACGCAGCGACATAACCTACAACGGGCGGGTTACGCTTGATATGCACTACATTCGCAATTATAGCCTGTGGTTCGACCTGTATATTCTGTGGCAAACCATCCCGGCGGTTTTGCAGCGACGCGGCGCATACTAAATTTAACCCGATTTTTCAGCCCCGACAGTATTGTCGGGGCTTTTTTTATGGCTGAAACCACTTTCTAACTTTTTTCATAGCAACTTCAAAGAGCTTTTTGATTAAAAATTGTTACACTTTTGAAGGTAAAGATAAAGGTGAAAAACATTATGCGCGCAATTTTTCTCGATAGAGATGGCGTCATCTGCGAAAATCGAACAGACCACGTGAAAACTTGGCACGAATTCCGTTTTATTCCCGGCGCGAAAGAAAGTTTGGCGGCGCTGAGCCGGCTGGGGCTGCCGATTGTGGTTATCACCAACCAAGCCGCCATCAATCGGGGAATGACGACCGCCGCCGCCGTGGAAGATATTCACCGGCGCATGGTGGCAGAAGTCAGGGCTTTCGGCGGGCGAATTGACCGGGTACTGTACTGCCCCCATCGCCCCGATGAACACTGCAACTGTCGCAAACCCGAACCGGGGATGCTGTTGCGCGCCGCCGCCGAATTGAACATTGATTTGACGCAATCGTATATGGTCGGCGATGCTCTGACCGATATGCAAGCCGGATTGCGCGTCGGGGCAGATGCAATTTTGGTGCTCAGCGGGCGCGGTTTTCGGCAATTGTTACCCGCGCTGCGCACCCTCGGCAGCGATTTTTCCGTGGCACGCAGTTTGATGGGGGCTACCGCTCACATCCTCAATGCAGAAATTGCCCGTTCTCGCATACCGGCGGTATTCCCCGCACCCGCATAGGATAATTTCTGAATTTATGTTAGCGCAATTACGATATTACATTCACGGACAAGCGTCCAATTTCCCCCGCTATATTTGGGAACAAACAATATTCGGGTTGTTCGGGTGGATTCCCACCGTGGCAGGTGTGGGTATCCGCGCCGTGGTGTACCGGTTGGCGCTGAAAATGCGCGGCACCGCCGCTATTGAAAACGGGGTGCGGCTGGCGTATGGCAGTCACATCACGCTGGGCAACGGGGTATACCTTGATAGCGGTGTGTATTTACACGCCTTGCCCGCGGGTATTGCCATCGGCGAAAATACAATGGTTATGCACCATACCATGCTTCACGTGTTTAACTTTCGGGGGTTGCCGCACGCTGGTATCACCATCGGCAAAAACTGTTTTATCGGTGAATATAACGTTTTTCGCGGGCAGGGCGGCATAACCATTGGCGATGATGTTTATACGGGTCCGATGGTGCAATTTGTGGCGGTGAACCACGTTTTCAGTAACCCGCACACACCCATCCGCGAACAGGGCATCACCGCCAATGGGATTGTGGTGGAAGATGATGTATGGCTCGGCTCCGGCGCGACTGTGGTTGACGGCGTAACCATCGGGCGGGGCAGCATTATCGGTGCGGGGGCGGTGGTTACGGGCGACATTCCGCCGTACAGTATCGCTGTCGGCGTGCCCGCCAAACGTATTAAAGACCGTCGCGAGATGGAACCCGTCGCCGCGGAAAATATTTTTTTCGGCGAATTGGAAACACTGCGCCGCAAATAATGCAAAAGATGAAAGATAACGAATTCAGGGAGGCTTTTTTGTGAACGTACTTTCGGTAGTCATTCCGGCACTTAATGAAGAAAACGGTATTGCCGATATTGTGGAACGTGTGTTGGCGGTAAAACCCGCACTGGCAGAAGCGGGCGTGGATGATTTGGAACTTATTGTGGTTGATGACGGTTCGCAAGACCGCACGCCGGAAATTGTGCGCGGTTACTCGGATGTGGTGCTGGTGCAGCATCCGGTGAACAAAGGTTATGGCGCGGCGATAAAAACGGGTTTCCGCGCGGCAAAAGGTAATCTGCTGGCATTTTTGGACGCGGACGGAACCTATCCGCCGGAATACTTTCCGCAGTTGTGCCGCCCCATTGTGCACGGTGATGCCGATTTGGTCATCGGGTCGAGAATGGCGGGACAGGACAGCGATATGCCGTTGACGCGCCGAATCGGCAATATGATTTTTGCCACACTGGTGAGCATCATCAGCAACCAGCGCGTTACCGACAGCGCCAGCGGTCAGCGTGTTTTGCGCCGCGAGGTGCTGGAAACACTGTATCCTCTGCCCGACGGGCTGAATTTCACCCCGGTGATGAGCACCCGCGCCATGCACGAAACCATCAAAGTGGTGGAAGTACCCATCCCGTATTCCGAGCGGGTCGGCGCCAGCAAACTCAGCGTGGTGCACGACGGGCTGCGTTTCCTCAACTCTATTTTGATGACCGCACTAACCTACAACCCCACCCGCATCTTCGGGTTAATTGGGTTTGGGTTGTGGCTTGCCGGCATCTTTTCGGCGATGTGGCGCACCATCACCCGCAGCCCCGCCGCCCGGAAAGATTCGCAACTGGTCAGTTGGTTCGCCGGATTGGTGATGAGCGCCGCCGGCACAAGCATTTTCGCCACCGGCACCCTGTTCAACTATCTGGTATCGCTGTTCCACAAGCGTCCCGTGCGGCAGGGGTTGTTCGGACGCCCGTTGTTCAATAAACCGCTGGAAAATCATTTCGGTTGGATGGGCATCGCTTCGGTTGCGGGCGGAATGCTGCTGTATGTGGTTGATGTTTGGCGGCGCTGGAACACGCCGCGCCGCGAAGATGTGGCGCCGTGGTTTGTGCCTGCCACCAGCACGGTGATGGTGCTGACCGGCATTCAACTTTTCTCATCGTGGCTGATGGGGCTGGTGTTGTCGGAATTGACAACCCGCGAAGAAAAATCGGAATCGGATTTGAGAGAATAAAGCGTGAAATACGCAATTGGAGCAAGTTATGTCAGATAAATGGGTAAATTTGGGCACACGTCCGATTAAAAAAATACGACCGGCGGAATTCCCCGACATCAGCGAGATGATGAAAGAACCGACCAAAGCCGCCCGCAACCCCGACGCGGTGGATGTGCTGCTGGTTAATCCACCCTCGCCGGATGGCGGCGTGTGGATTCGCTCGCAGCACCGGGTGGGACGCCGCTCGCGCGAAAATATGCTGTGGCCCCAAGTTTCGCTGGCGCGCATGGCGGCACTGCTTCACCCCGACTATTCGGTTGATGTGGTGGATGCCATCGCGCTGGGTATGAGTTGGCAAGAATTTGACGAACTGCTGGACAAAAAACAACCGAAATTCTACCTGACACAGGTCACTGCCCCCACTCTGACCAACGATATGTACGGCGTTTTTCTGGCAAAAAGCAAGGGCGCAACGACCATCGCCTTTGGCACACACGTTACGCCGAACACCGTTAACACCATGAACGATTATCCCGCCGTAGATTTTATTCTGCGCGGCGAACCGGAACTGACCCTGCGCGAATTGATTGACGCCATCGAAGGGCAGACCGGACAAAACCCGAAAATCGTGTCGCTGTTGGAAGAAACCGACCCGTCGTGGGAGCCGGTTTCACCGGATGCAATTGCCGCCGGCGATTTCAGCGGCATCAAAGGGCTGGGCTGGCGCAATGCGGGCAAACCGGCACTCACCCCCGACCGCCCCTTCATTCCGAATTTGGACAACCTTCCCCTGCCGATGCACGAACTTTTGCCGCTGGACAAATATCGAATGCCCATCATCAAAGGTCCGTATGCGTTTGTAGTGCCCAGCCGCGGCTGCACCGCCGGATGCAAATATTGCATCAAACACGTCAGTTACAATTACACCGTGCGCCTTCGTTCCGCCGAAAATGTGATGGCGGAATTGTGGCATTTGAAAAAACTCGGCATCAACAACGTTATGTTTTATGCCGATTTGTTCACCGTCAACCGCCGGCAGGTAATGGATATTTGCCACGCAATGATTGACCAAAAAATTGATATGCAGTGGATGTGCAACAGTCGGGTGGATTATGTGGATGAGGAAATGCTGAACACGATGGCGCAAGCGGGCTGCCATATGATTTCGTGGGGCATCGAATCCGGTTCGGCGGAAATTTTGAAACGTGCCCGCAAAGGCGCCGACCCCGCCAAAGCCGAGCGCGCCCTGACGTGGGCAAAACGGGCGGGCATCAAAAACTTTGGCTATTTCATCATCGGCTTGCCCGGCGAAACCGTGGAAACCATCAAGCAAACCATCGCCTTTTCCAAAAAACTGCCGCTCAACGTGGCAATTTTCCACATTGCCGCACCGTATCCCGGCACCCCCTTCTTTTATGAAGTGGTGGAAAACGGCTGGTTCCGCCCCGGCACCGATTGGGAACAGGTGGATATGGACCAATCTACCGTGCTGGATTACCCCAATCTCACGGCGGAAGAACTGAATTACTGGCAGAAACGCGCCACCCGCGAATGGATGTTCCGCCCGACACCCATTTTCACCATTTTGAAAGGGTTGAACACGTGGCAAGGTTTCAAAAGCGCGGTGAATGCCGGTTGGCAAACGCTGTCGTTCATTAAGGGATAGGTGAGATATGATTATCACCCGCACACCGTTGCGCATCAGTTTTGTGGGTGGCGGCAGCGACCTGCCCGCATTTTACGAGCGAGAGCAGGGCGCGGTTGTCAGCACCGCCATTGACAAATACATCTATATCACCACCAACCCCAAATTCGACCACAAAATCCGTGCCAGTTACTCCGTCACCGAAATTGTGGAGAGTGTGGACAAATTGAATCACGAACTCATCCGCGAATCGATGAAGTTGCTGGGTATCACTTCCGGGGTGGAAATTACCTCCATTTCCGATATTCCCTCGCAGGGCACGGGGCTGGGGTCGTCGGGCAGTTACACGGTGGGGCTGTTGAATGCGCTGTATGCCGCCAACGGGCATATGGCGGGCGCAGAGCGTTTGGCTGCCGAAGCCTGTCACGTCGAAATGGATTTGTGTCACCATCCGTCGGGCAAGCAAGACCAGTACATTGCCGCGTATGGCGGGTTGCAATTCATCCGCTTCAATCCCGATGGTACGGTTTTTGTTGACCCGGTCATCTGCGCGCCGGAAACGAAAGAATCGCTGCAAAACGGACTGCTGATGTTGTACACGGGTATGACGCGCAAAACGCGCAACCTGCTTGCCGAGCAAGCGAAACTAACCCGCGAAAAGCCGGACAAACAGGCTTCGCTGCGGAAAATGGTTGGGTTGGCGCACCAACTGCTGGAAGCGCTGGAACGAAACGACCTTGGCGGTTTTGGCGAAATTATGCACGCCGGTTGGCTGGAAAAGCGAAAACTTACCGCGCATATTAGCAACACGCAAATTGACGGCTGGTATCAGCGGGCGCGGATGGCGGGCGCCATCGGCGGGAAAATCCTCGGTGCGGGTGGGGGCGGTTTTTTACTGCTGTATGCCCCGCCGGAAAAACACAGCGATATTCTGCGCGCATTGCCCGAATTGCGACCGGTGCCGTTCCATTTTTCGCCGCAGGGCAGTAAAGTTATTTACGTGGAGGAAAACGGGTATCAGTAGTTTTGTTGTATGGGAGAAGTGAGGGATGAGGAACAAAATACTGTTGTTTGGGTGTCTGTCAAACGCGCAAACAGAATGTATGAAGGGTCGTGTCTCACAAAAAGCGGATAAGGTTGGGTAAACGCATCTGCAAATCGGAAAGGATATATCCGATATGGAAAGAGGAGTACACGAACCGGCATCGAACATGCCCACGCTCATTCATCTTTTGCAGCATCAAGCAGCAGTGTATGCTGAAAAGACAGTTTTCGTTTTGCTGGCAGATGGCGAAACGGAAACTGCATCGCTTTCATTTTCACAGTTGAACCAAAATGCCAAAAAATTTGCGGTACTGTTGCGGCAACATGCCAACCCCGGAGAGCGGGTACTATTGCTCTATCCGCCGGGGTTAACATATATTGTCGCTTTTTTTGGCACCTTATATGCCGGATGCGTTCCGGTTCCGCTGTATCCCCCGCGGCACAATCGCTATTTGTATCGCGTGCTGGCGGTTGCCACAGATGCGCAAGCCTCGTTGGCGCTTGCCGATTCTAAAATCATCACCAAAATCCGCGCCCAATTTGATACTGTTGAAGGTTTAAAACAACTGCCCGTGTTCGATTTCGATGCGGATATCGAGCAGGTTTCCCCGTTGGTATGGCGCGAGCCGGAAATTAGCGGCGAAAGTTTGGCTTTTTTGCAATATACATCGGGTTCCACCGCGGCGCCGAAAGGGGTAATGGTTTCACACCGAAATCTATTGCAAAACTCCGCGGTGATTCAGCATTTTGTCCAATCTACCCCGGCAGATAATACCGTATCGTGGCTGCCGCCGTATCACGATATGGGGCTTATCGGCGGTATATTGCAGCCGGTGTATTGCGGCGGCTGCACCTATTTAATGTCGCCGGTTGATTTTGTGAGCAAACCTATCCGCTGGTTGCAAGCCATTAGCCGCTACAAAACACGGGTGAACAGCGCCCCCAACTTTGCTTTCGATTTGTGTGTGGATAAAACTTCGCCGGAACAGCGGGAAACGTTAGATTTAAGCCGGTGGGAAATTGCCACGGTGGGGGCGGAGCCTGTTCGTCCCGAAACGATGGCGCGTTTCATTCGGGCTTTCGAGCCGTATGGTTTGCGGGCAAATGTTTTTCGCCCCGTGTACGGCTTGGCAGAAGCAACCTTGTTTGTTTCCGGCAATAATCGTCCCCTCCCGCCGAAAATTGTGCACGTGCAGCGAGCGGCGCTAACGGCTGGAAAAGTCGTCACGGTGGAAGCCGGTTCGGCTGCCGAACAACAATTGGTCAGCTGCGGATATTCGACGCCGGGGCAAGAAATTGTCATCGTTAATCCGAAAACCGCCACTCGCAGCGCGCCGCATCGGGTCGGCGAAATTTGGGTGTCGGGTCCCGGGGTAACACAGGGGTACTGGCACAAACCCGAACTCACCGCCGAAACGTTCCGTGCGCAACTGGCGGATGCTCCCGGCAAAACATTTTTACGCACCGGCGATTTGGGTTTTTTGCACGACGGCGAACTGTTCATTGCCGGTCGCATTAAAGATTTGATTATCATTCAGGGGCGCAACCATTATCCGCAAGACATTGAATTGACGGTTGCGCGTGCGCATCCGGCACTGCAACCGGGCGGCACTGCGGCATTTTCAGTAGAAGTTGACGGGCGGGGTGAAAAATTGGTGGTGGTGCAAGAAGTTCGCCGTACCGAAATTCGGAAAATCAATCCCGATGAAATCATCAATATTATCCGTCAATCAATTGCCGAAGTGCACGAAATTCAAGCGTATGCGGTGGTGCTGGTTAAACCGACGGTTGTTCCGAAAACATCCAGCGGAAAAGTTCAGCGCTTTGTGTGCCGCCAACAATTTTTGGACGGCACACTCAAATCCGTTGCCGAATGGTCGCGGCAGATACCGGCGGCAGATACCGGCGACACGCTGCGCAGACCCCGTTCGCACATTGAGGCGGCGCTGGTAGAGATGTGGAAAGAAGTGCTGGATATTGAGACGGTCGGTGTTGATGACGATTTCTTTCAACGGGGCGGCGACTCGCTTTCGGCAATGCAAATTTTATCTCGCATTGAAGATGCGTTCGGGGTGGAACTTGATATTGGCGATTTGTTTGGGCTTGTTACCATTGAAAAGCAGGCGCGACGCATCGAAACCGCTTTGCAGGCAGATACGCCTGTCGAGCCGATTGTCATCAAACCGGTTTCGCGCGACAAACCGCTGCCAACCGCATTTTCGCAGGAACGAATGTGGTTCATCCAGCAACTCCAGCCGGAAAATTCCGCATACAATATTGTGATACCGGTGCGTCTGACCGGTAAATTGGATGTGAACGCGCTGGAATGGGCATTGCAGCAGGTAATACAGCGCCACGAAAGCCTGCGAACCATCATTACAACAGTTGACGGCGTGCCGCATCAAGTGATACTGCCCCAAATAACACTCACACCGACCCAAATAGATTTGCGGCATCTCCCCGAAGAAGAGCGCGAATCTATCGTGCCGAAACTTGCCACAGAGCACGCCGCACGTCCGTTTGTGCTGGACAGAAGTCCGTTGTTGCGGGCGCTGCTGATACGGTTGGCAGATGAAGTGCACTTTGTTCAAATTACGGTGCATCACGCTGTTTTTGATGCGTGGTCAACCGGTATTTTCGGACGAGAGATTGTGCAATTGTATGAAAGCCGCGTTACCGGGCGTACCCCGTCGTTGCCCGAAATGTCCGTTCAATATGCCGATTTTTCCGTTTGGCAGCGACAGTGGATACGGGGCGATTTTTTGAATGCGCAATTAACCTACTGGCTCGAAAAATTGCGGGATGTGCCGGTGCTTTCTTTGCCCACCGACCGCCCTCGCCCGCCGGTGCAAACGTATCGCGGCACGTTTCAATCGGTGGAACCGCCGCCGGAAACATTCGATGCCATTCGAAAATTGAGCAGAGAGCACAACGCCACCCCGTTTATGGTGTTTATGGCGGCATTTCAAGCGCTGCTGTACCGCTATACCGGGCAAACAGATTTTGCCGTCGGCACACCGATTGCCAACCGGCACTATCTTGCCGGCGAAAATATCATCGGCACGCTGGTGAATACACTGGTTTTTCGCGCCGATTTGTCCGGCAGCCCCACATTCTCGCAATTGTTGCAAACGGTGCGGCAATCGGCGCTAGAGGCATACGCGCATCAAGATTTACCGTTTGAAAAACTGATACTCGAAACCAACCCCGACCGCAATTTAAGTTATGCGCCGCTGTTTCAAGTAATGCTGGATTACATCAATGTGCCCGTTCCCAAACAAGACTTCGGCGGGTTGGTGTGGGAATTGGTGGATGTTGACCGTCGCGGGGCACAGTTTGACATGACGCTGGCAGTTTTGGATACCAAAGAGACCCGCCGCATCAGCATTGAATACAATACCGATTTATTCGAGGCGGAAACCATCGCCCGTTTTTTGGAGCACTATCAAATCTTGCTGACAAACATTGTCGCCCGTCCCGAAATGCCCGTTTCGCAACTGCCGATTTTGTCGCCGCAGGAAAAACGCACCCTGTTAACAACTTGGAACGATACCCGGCTGACATATCCCCGAAATGCGTTGGTGCACCAATTATTCGAGACGCGAGCGGCGGAATTGCCCGAAAAAACCGCCGTCATTTTTGAAGGGCAATCGCTGACCTACGGTATGTTAAACGACCGTGCCACTCAACTGGCAGCCCGCCTGCAATCGCTGGGGGTGAAACCCGGACAATATGTGGGCATTGCGCTGCCGCGCTCGCTCGATATGGTGGTGGCAATGCTGGGAATTTTAAAAGCCGGCGGCGCATATTTGCCGCTAGACCCTGCCTTCCCCCCGAGACGGCTTGCATATATGCTGGATGATTCGCAGGCAAGAATCATCGTCACCCGGCGCAGTTTAACAGACTGGCTTGCCGAAATTGCACCGGCTGCCGCACCCGAAATTGTTTGTATTGATGACCGGCAACCTTCGCAGCCCCGCTATGAATTGCATCAATTTGAAACAAACAGCCGGCAACCGGCATATATCATTTACACCTCCGGTTCAACCGGAAAACCGCGGGGCGTGCAGGTTTCTCACCGAAATGTGGTTAATTTTTTGTACGCAATGCGGGAAAAACCCGGCTTTAACGCCGATGACCGAATTTTATCCGTGACAACCCTGTCATTTGATATTTCCGTGCTGGAAATCTTTTTGCCCCTCATCACCGGCGCCAGTCTTGAACTTATCAGCGGCGAAACCGCGCGAAACGGTTTTCGGCTGGTGCGGCAATTGGATGCCGCCAATGCCACGGTAATGCAAGCCACGCCCGTTACTTGGCGAATGATGATTCAAGCGGGGTGGCAGGGCAATCCTCGGTTGAAAGCGTTGTGCGGCGGCGAAGCGCTTGCCGCGGATTTGGCGGAAAAATTACTGAAACGGGTGGGAGAATTGTGGAATATGTATGGTCCCACCGAAACCACCGTTTGGTCAACCGTCGCGCGCATTCAATCTGCTGCCGATGTAACCATCGGGCGACCGATAGCCAACACCCAAATTTACATTTTGGATGCGGAAAGCCAGCCGGTTCCCATCGGTGTGGCGGGCGAGTTGTACATCGGCGGAGACGGGGTGGCAATTGGTTATTTGAACCGCGAAAAACTTACCGCCGAACGGTTTGTGGCAAACCCGTTTGTGTCCGATGCCGCCGCGCGGATGTATCGTACCGGCGATTTGGCGCGCTATTTACCCGACGGCAGGATAGAATTTTTGGGACGGATTGACCATCAAGTGAAAATTCGTGGATTCCGCATTGAGTTGGGTGAAATAGAATCGGTATTGAGTACCCATCCCGACGTGCGGCAAGTGGTGGTTTTCGCGTTGAAAAACGGGCAGTTGGCAGCATACATCATCCCCCAAAATGCCGAACCGCCCGCAGTTGGCAAACTGCGCGAATTTCTGCGCGCATACCTGCCCGATTATATGATTCCCGCCTATTTTCTGTTTTTGGATGCGTTTCCGCTGACGCCCAACGGAAAAATTGACCGCAAAAAATTGCCCGCACCGGATTACATCCAATTGACCGTGGGAAAATCGTTTGACGCTCCCAAAAATGCAACCGAAAAGAAATTGGCGGCAATTTGGGAAGATTTATTGCAAGTAAAACCTATCGGTGTGACGGATGATTTTTTTGAAATCGGCGGCAGTTCACTGTTGGCGCTGCAACTTTTCGAGCGCATCGAAACGGCATTTCAGGTCAATCTACCGTTATCCGGTTTGTTTCGCGGCGCAACCATCGAGCATTTGGCAACACTCATCGCAGAGCAAAATGCCACGTGGTCGCCCTTGGTTGCCATCCAGCCGGAGGGAGACAACCCGCCGTTTTTCTGTGTGCACGGTATCACCGGCGATATTCTGTGGTTTCGAGAGTTGGCGCGTCAATTAGCCCCGGAGCAGCCGTTTTACGGCATTCAGGCTTTGGGATTGGACGGGATGCACGAACCGTTTTCGGATATAAAAAAGATGGCGGCATATTACATTGATGAAGTTCGCAAAATGCAGCCGGAAGGTCCGTATTTTCTCGGCGGTGCAAGTTTCGGGGGAACGGTTGCGCTGGAAATGAGCCGGCAATTGATGGCGCAGGGGCATCGGGTTGGATTGCTGGTGATTTTCGACCATTATCCGCCGAATATTGTGGGCAATGTGCGGTACGGTATCGTTCAACGATTGTTTTTCTATTTGCAGGTGCTGCGTAATTTTCCCCGCTGGCTGTACAACTTTGGGCAGTTGGATTTGGCGGCAATGTTTGCTCGTGCCCGCCGGAAAATAACCATTACCGCCAAAGCATACCTTAACCCCAACGGTCGCCGCCGCTCCACAGTAGAAGGCATCAACGCGGAAGATTTGATTGATTATGCGGCAACCCTGCCGGAATATCGAAAACGGCTGATAGAAACCCACTATCGGGCAATTTCGGCGTATGAACCGCAACCGTATGCGGGGCGGGTACTGCTTTTCCGCGCGAAAGCCCGGTCGCTCTTTCAGCGGGTTGACCCCGCGGCTGAATGGAAAAAACTGGTGGGCAACAGTTTGGATGTGAAAGACATTCCGGGGTCGCACGAGAGAATATTTGTTGAGCCGAATGTCAAGATTTTGGCGAATGAATTGAAACGAAATTTGGCGGAATCTATCCGCGCTTTTCGGGTGACGAAATTCTAACTTTTTTCTACTATTTTTCATACGGCACTAATACTAAATTTTGATAAAGTTAGAGATATGGAACAGTGGTACA
>CAYPNZ010000018.1:0-14884 GCA_964411845.1 uncultured Anaerolineaceae bacterium | reverse complement strand
ATCCGTGCAATCTGCGGTATCTGTGTTCTATTCAACCTGTGGCTGTACAGTTACTAAAAGTTTTCAGTTTGATATTCGATTCTGCGCACCGACAACTGATAACCGATTACTGATTACCAACAACAGGAGTCTACCATGAAAATCGGCATTGTTGGCACCGGTTCGATGGGACAAACCCACGCCGCCGGTTGGGCTGAAACCCCGGCGACCATCGCCGGGTTTGTGGGCAAAACGGCAGCACACGTGCAATCGCTGGCGGCGCAGTACGGCGCGCGGGCATTCCCCACCTTCGAGGCAATGCTCGCCGAGGTGGATGTGGTGGATATTTGTACCCCCACCCATCTGCACCATCCGCAGGTTTTGCAGGCGGCGGCTGCCGGAAAACACATCGTTTGCGAAAAGCCGCTGGCGCGCACGGTGGCGCAGGCGCAGGAAATGATTGCCGCCTGTCGCGCGGCGGATGTAAAATTGCTGGTGGCGCACGTGGTGCGGTTTTTTCCCGAATATGTCCGCGCCAGAGAAATTGTCGCCACGGGCGGCATCGGGCAACCGGCAGTCATCCGGCTGTCGCGCGGCACATTCCGCCCGCAAAAAACCACCGATAACTGGTTCACCGACCCGGAAAAATCGGGCGGGGTGATGCTCGATTTGATGATTCACGATTTCGATTATGCCCGCTGGGTGGCGGGCGATGTGGTGCGGGTGTTCGCCAAAAACGCCGCCGTCGAACACGGGTTGGTCATTCTCACCCACAAAAACGGCGCGCTGTCGCACATTGACGGCTCGTGGGCGTTTCCGCCGCCGCATTTTCACACCCGTTTTGAAATTGCCGGCAGCGCCGGTTGGCTGGCGTTCGATTCGGAGAAAAACGCGGCGGTTAAAATGGATTTGCACCGCCCGCCCACCGATGCCCCCGATGTGCCCGCACCGGGCATTTTGCTCGACGAAAGTCCATACACCACCCAAATTAAAGCCTTCTACCGTGCGCTGGCAAACGATGCGCCCGTGCCCGTTTCCGCCGCCGATGGACTGGCGGCGCTGCAAATTTCGCTGGCGGCAATTGAATCGGCGCGCAACGGACGCCCGGTGGAACTTTCACCGCTGCCGGAGGTGACCGCATGAGAATCGGAATAATGAGTTTTGCCCATTTGCACGCCGAAGCATATATCCAAAATTTACGCGCCATCCCCGGCGTGGAAATGATTGGCATCGCCGATGACGATATGGCGCGCGGCAAACAGTTCGCCGCGCAATTCGATGCCCGGCTTTTCCCGTCATACGAATCGCTGCTGGCGGAAAAACCGGACGGCGTGCTGGTCTGTTCGGAAAACGCCAACCATCGCCCGCTGGTGGAAATGGCGGCAGCAGCGGGGGTTCACGTGCTCAGCGAAAAACCGCTGGCAACCAACCTGCCGGATGCGCTGGCAATGGTGGATGCGTGCCGCCGCGCCGGCGTCATTTTGATGACCGCCTTTCCGATGCGGTTCAGCACGCCGATTGTGGAGATGAAATCGCTGCTGGAAAGCGGCGGGTTGGGGAAAGTGTATGGGTTCAACACCACCAATCAGGGGCAAATGCCGATAGCCCATCGCCGCTGGTTTGTGGATAAAACACTGGCGGGCGGGGGCGCGGTGATGGACCATACCGTCCATCTGGCGGATATTCTGCGCTGGGTGCTGAAATTGGAAGTTGTGGAGGTGTTCGCGCAGACAAATCGCATTTTGCACGCCGATACGGTTGATGTGGAAACGGGCGGGCTGCTGATGCTCACTTTCGCCGATGGCACGTTTGCCAGCATTGACAGCAGTTGGAGCAAACCGCTCAACTACCCCACTTGGGGCGGGTTGACGGTGGAAATCATCAGCGAACGGGGCATCGTGAGCGTGGATGCTTTCAGCCAAAATTTGGATATTTATAACCAACGGCAAAATTCACACACGTGGGCATACTGGGGTTCGGACGCAAATCAGGGGATGATTGAAGAATTTGTCGCCGCCATCCGCGAGCGGCGCGCGCCGAAAGTAACCGGCGAAGACGGCTATAAAGCGCTGGAAATTGCGCTGGCGGCATATCAATCGGCGGCAACGGGCGAGCCGGTGAAATTGCCGCTGTAATTCGGGAGAACATATGCAGAAAATCAAACAATCGTTTTTGTACCGCGAAATTCACCAACAGCCGGAAACGCTGGCGGATTTGCTGGCGGCAGAACAGCCGACGGTTGCCGCGCTGGCGCAAGCCATCCGCGCGCGCGATATTTCGCAGGTGGTCATCGCCGCGCGGGGTACATCGGACAACGCCGGGCGATACGCGCAATATCTGTTGGGCGCTCGAAACGGCATGCTCATCACCCTTGCCACGCCCAGCCTGTTTTCCATTTACCACCAACCGCCGCAATTCGGAAACGCGCTGGTGCTGGGTATCAGCCAAAGCGGCAAAAGCCCCGACATCGTTTCGGTGCTGGCGGAAGCGAAAAGGCAGGGCGCATTGACTGCCGCCATCACCAATGTGCCGCAGTCGGATTTGGCGCAGCACGCCGATTTCACCATTGCCCTGCACGCCGGGGTAGAAAAATCGGTGGCGGCAACCAAAACTTACACCGCCGAACTGACTGCCATCGCCATGCTCAGCGCGGCACTCGCCGCCGATGGCAAAATGGATGCAGCGCTGGTACAACTGCCGCAATGGGTGGCGAAAACACTGGCGCTCAATCCGCAGATTGCACACGGGGTTGAACGCTATCGTTATATGCAGCATTGTGTGGTCATCGGGCGCGGATTCAATTATGCCACGGCGTTTGAACTGGCGCTGAAATTGAAAGAACTGACCTATACCATCGTCGAACCGTATTCCAGCGCCGATTTTCGGCACGGACCGCTGGCGGTCATCGAAGCGGGATTTCCGGTGATGGTGGTCGCGCCGGCGGGGGTTATTCTGCCGGAAATGCAATCATTCATCCGGACGGTAAAAGACCGGGGCGCGGAAGTGATGGTCATCAGCAACGATGCCGCCGCGCAGGCAGAAGCACAACTGCCGTTGCGCATCTCTGCCGTGCCGGAATGGCTTTCGCCGGTGGTGGCAATTGTGCCGGGGCAGTTGTTCGCCATGCATTTGGCGCACACCCGGCACTATCCGCTGGATACACCGCGCGGGCTGAAAAAGGTCACGGAAACTGTTTGACGCATTCACCCACAACGCAAAAAACCCTGCCGGCAGAGATGCTCGGCAGGGTTTTGTATTTTTCGGATAAACCGCTTTTTTAACGTTTGGTGTATTGCGGTGCTTTGCGGGCACGTTTGAGACCCGGTTTTTTCCGCTCTTTTACACGGGCATCGCGGGTTAGTAACCCGTGCTGGCGCAGCGTGGGGCGCAGTTCGGGGTCAATTTTCAATAGTGCGCGGGCAATGCCCAATTTTACGGCATCGGCTTGCCCGGTAACGCCGCCGCCTTTTACTTTTACGCTGACATCGAATTTGCCTTCAAAGCCGGTTACTTTGAAGGGGGTTAGAATCGTGCGTAAATCTACATCGCGGGTGAAATATTCTTCCAGCGGTTTATCGTTTACCACAAACACGCCGTCGCCGCTGAACAGGCGTACCCGTGCCGTTGATTCTTTCCGCCGCCCAATGCCTTCTTCGTAACGACCTTCCATTGCCATATGACGATTCTCCCTCTTTACAATTCTAGCGGCTCAGGTTGCTGTGCCGCATGCGGATGGTTGGGACCCGCATATACTTTCAATTTTTTGTACATTTTTCGCCCAAGTTTATTTTTGGGCAGCATGCCTTTTACAGCGGTTTCTATAACGCGCTCGGGGAATTTTTTCAACTGGTCACGCAGGGTAACTTCGCGCAGCCCGCCGGGATACCCCGAATGCCGATAGTATTTTTTCTGGTCGAGCTTTTGCCCGGTCACCACAACTTTTTCGGCGTTGATGACGATAACAAAATCGCCGCAATCAACGTGCGGGGTGTAAATGGGTTTGTGTTTTCCGCGCAGAATGGTGGCAATTTGTGTTGCCAAACGCCCCAAAGTTTTGCCCTGCGCATCCACAACGTACCATTTTCGCTCCACGTCTTGTGCTTTGGCAGAATATGTTTTCACTGTACCACTTCTCCTAACAAGGGTTTACAATCTAATTTCAATATGTTACGTTCAGCAAACATAAACCGGCGGCTGAAGCCGGGGCTCCCGCTTCAGCGCGATTTTTTGTTTCCAAAACGTATTTTACATCTGCCACATCCATCTTTCCCTGCCCGACCATTATCATTGTGCCCACAATACGGCGTACCATACGGTACAAAAAGGCATTTGCGGTGATGAAAAAGGTGATTTCGCTGCCGGTTTGCCGCCATTCGGCTTGGGTTACGGTGCGAACGGTGTTATCGCCCTGCGGCGGTTGTCCAAATGCGGCAAAATCGTGCGTACCCAGCAATAAATTGCCGGCACGCTGCATACGGTCAACATCCAGCGGGTGGGCAATGTGCAGGGTGTAGCGTCGCCGCAACACATCGGGCAGCGGTTGGTTTAGGATGGTGTACCGATACTGCCGGCTGCGAGCATCAAACCGCGGATGGAAAGAAGGATGTGTGGTTGTTAAGGTTTTTACCACAATATCGGGTGGTAAGTTGGCATTTAGTGCTTTTTGCAGTGCCGTTTCGGTATGACGCCACGGCGCTTTAAATGCAATAACTTGCCCTACGGCGTGAACGCCGCTATCGGTTCTACCGGCGCCGGTGATACGCACCGGGGTTTTCAGGATTTTTTGCAATACCTGCTCGACAACCCCTTGCACGGTTCTGCCGTTTGCTTGAATTTGATACCCCAAAAAGTCGGTGCCATCATAGGCGATTACGGCTTTATACGCTTGCACCGGCGTTTGTTCCGACAAACTTTCACTCGCTATATTTCGTAATCCACCAGTTCGATGAGCGCCATGGGGGCGGCGTCGCCTTTGCGCGGACCCAGTTTATAAATGCGGGTGTATCCGCCTTGGCGGTCACGGTAAAGGTCGGCGATGTCGGTAAAAAGTTTCTGTTGCACGCTAGGGTCGTACAGCCGCGCGGCTGCCAGCCGTCGGGCGTGCAAATCGCCGCGTTTGGCAAGGGTTATCAGTTTTTCTGCCACCGGACGTAAGGCTTTGGCACGGGCTTCGGTTGTTTGTACTTTGCCGTGTTTGAAAAGTTCGGTGGCAAGCCCACGTAACAGCGCTTTGCGCTGTGCTGTATTTCGATTGAGTTTTCGTCCTGCTACTCGATGTCGCATTTTTTATCTTCCTCCAGTTACGCGCAGGCTCTAACTGCCGGAGCGTGATGCCGCCACGATGGATTCATCCACATCAACCAGAAAACCTTTTTCTTCCAAACGGTCAACCAGTTCATCCAGCGATTTTTGTCCAAAATTGCGAATGGCTAAAATCTCATCGGGTCCTTTGCGTAATTTTTCCAGTATTTCGCCCACCTGAGTGATACCGGCACGCTTTAAGCAGTTGTACGCTCGCACCGTCAATTCCAGTTCTTCGATGGGGGTATCTTGCACTTGTTGCGCCGGTGTCATTTCTTCTTCCGGTTCTTCTTCCGGTTCTTCCTGCACGGTGATGTTTGCCACCAACGAGAAGTGTTGAACGAGCAACCGGGCAGATTCGCGCAGGGCGTCGTAGGGGGTAATGGTGCCGTCGGTGGTTACTTCCATGATGAGTTTGTCGTAGTCGGTGGCTTGTCCCACCCGCGCCCGCTCTACTTTGAAGTTGGCTTTGCGCACCGGGCTGAAGATTGCATCCACGGGGATTTCACCGATGGGCAATTTGCCGCGTTCTTCTGCGGGAGAATATCCGCGCCCCATTTCTACCATCAGTTCGATGTCCAAGTCGGCATCGGCAGAATCTGCGGTGAGCAACTGCAAATCGGGGTTTACAATTTCCACATAAGGCGGACATTCCAAGTCTCCGGCGGTTACAACGCCTTCGCCGTTCACTTCAACCCGTAAACGGGCGGTTTCATTTTGAAAGAGTTTAACGCGCAACTCTTTAAGGTTCAAAATTAAGCCGGTCATATCTTCGACAACATGGGGGATGTCGGAGAATTCGTGATGCACGCCACTAACGCGCACCGAGGTGACGGCTGCGCCCGTTAACGAGGCAAGCAGCACTCGGCGCAGCGCGTTGCCCAGTGTTACCCCGTAACCGGGTTCCAGCGGGCTGATATTAAATCTCCCAAAATTTCTTGTTGAAGATTCAGTTTCAACTTTTGGTAGAACAAAACCTAAGTCAGACAACAGAGCACCCTCCACACATATCTTTTGTCAACCACGGTTGACATTTGTTTCCGGTAATTTTCATTCTGTATTTTTAGCGGCTGTAGTACTCAACAATCAGTTGTTCGTTGAGGGTGAAGTCAATATCTTCGCGAGTCGGCTCGGCAATGACGGAGCCGGACAGATTACCGGCATCTTGTTTGAGCCATCCGGGAACTTTTGAGTCGGTGATGGTTTGAGCACGTTCTTTGAAATAAGCGTTACTCTTGCTTCGGTCGCGCACGGCAATTTCATCGCCCGGTTTTACGGAAAATGAGGGGATGTCGGTTTTGCGCCCGTTGACGGCAAAGTGACCGTGACGCACCAATTGTCGTGCTTGCGCGCGAGAGTCGGCAAAGCCCAAACGATATACCACATTATCCAATCGACTTTCCAAAATAATCAGCAGGTTTGTGCCGGTAACGCCCTTCATACGCTGCGCGCGTTTAAAGTAGCGGCGGAATTGTTTTTCAAACACGCCGTAAATGCGGCGCACTTTTTGTTTTTCTCTCAGCTGGTTGCCGTAATCGGATTCTTTGGCGCGGAAACGGCGAGCCGGACCGGGGGGGTGCGGGCGGCGTTCCATAGCGCATTTGGGAGAATAACAGCGGTCTCCCTTCAAGAAGAGTTTTTCGCCTTCGCGGCGACACAGTTTACATACAGGGTCAATATGTCTAGCCAATTTTTCCTCCTGCTCCGGTGGGGTTTACGGGCATGGCTTTTGTCCTTTCTTCCCCCACGTGATACCAATAATGATTTTTGTAATGTTTTATACGCGGCGTTTTTTCGGCGGGCGACAGCCATTGTGCGGAATGGGTGTCACATCGGTAATGGATTTTACCTTTAACCCGGCGGCTTGCAGGGCACGCACTGCGGCTTCTCGACCGGGTCCGGGACCTTTAACAAAAACATCCACTTCGCGCATACCATGTTCGCTGGCGGTTTTTGCCGCCGATGTTGCGGCAATTTGTGCCGCGTAAGGTGTACTTTTGCGCGAGCCTTTGAACCCGGAGGTACCGCCGCTGTACCAGCACAGGGCGTTGCCATGAGGGTCGGTCATGGTAATAATGGTGTTGTTAAAAGTTGCGTGAATATATGCACGCCCGGACGGAATATTTTTTCGTTCTTTGCGGGCAACCCGTCGTTGTGTTCTTCTTTTTGCCATCTAAACTACTCCTCTATCAATAACAAGCCTATGCTACTTGCGAGCACGTTTCTTCCCGGCGACGGTTCGGCGCGCGCCACGGCGGGTTCGAGCGTTGGTTCGAGTCCGTTGTCCATGCACCGGCAGGTTGCGGCGATGACGAATGCCACGATAGCAGCCAATTTCTTGCAATCGTTTGATGTTCATCCCCACTTCCCGGCGCAAATCGCCTTCTACGCGATAGTTTTTGTCAATCACTTCACGCAGGCGGCTTAACTCTGCATCAGAAAGGTCTTTCACCCGCATGTTCGGGTCAACATTGGCTTCTTTTAAAATTTCTTGGCTGGTGTGACGACCAATGCCGTAAATATATGTTAAAGAAATTTCTACTCTTTTGTTTGGTGGAATATCAACACCGGCAATACGCGCCATATTCTACTCTCCTTACCCTAACCCTGCCGTTGCTTGTGGCGGGGATTTTCACAAATTACACGCACCACACCCCGGCGCTTAATGATTTTACATTTGTCGCATCGTTTTTTTACAGATGGTTGTACTTTCATTTGCCTGCCTCTTTTATAAAAACTCAACCCATCAATTATACACAAATTATAACTGTGTCAAAATTAGCGGGTCACTATTTGTGATGGCGATTGTGTGTTCAAAATGTGCCGATAGTTTTCCGTCATCGGTTACCACTGTCCACCGGTCACTCAACACTCGGGTGCGCGGGCTGCCCATATTCACCATCGGTTCCAGCGCGATGGTCATACCTTTTTTTAGCGGCACGCCCCGATTCTTTCGCCCGTAGTTGGGAACCTGCGGGTCTTCGTGCATATTTCTGCCCACGCCGTGACCGGTGTAGTTTCGCACCACGCCGTACCCGTGTTTTTCCACATACGCCTGAATTGCCGCCGAAATGTCGCCGGAACGGTTGCCCACTCGTGCTTGCTCTATGCCGATATACAATGCCTGTTCGGTCACATCCAGCAGTTTTTGCGCTTCGGGCGAAATTTGCCCCACCGGCACGGTTAAGGCGGCATCTCCCACCCAACCTTTGTAGGTTGCGCCGCAATCTATGCTGATGATGTCGCCTTCTTTTAACACCCGTTTGGGGCTGGGAATACCGTGTACCAGTTCCTCGTTGATGGAGGTGGTAATGGTTGCCGGAAATCCGTTATATCCCTTAAATGTGGGAATGGCGTTGTGTTTTTTGATTATCTCTGCTGCCCATATATCCAGTTGTGCGGTAGAGATGCCGGGGGCAACTTTTTGTGCCAGTTCGGTCAGCACGGTTGCCACAATTCGCCCGGCTTCGCGCATCAATTTAATTTCACTATCAGACTTTAAGATAATCATTGCATCAACTGCTTTATTTAATGAAACCTTCGTAGTTACGCATTAGCAATTGAGCTTCCAGTTGCTTCATTGTATCCAGCGCCACACCAACCACAATCAGCAAACCGGTGCTGGTAATTAACAGCGAACCGGTGCTCGAACCGGTGCTCAACCCCGGAATTAACCCGACAATCCACGGCAAAATGGCAACCACGCCCAAAAATATTGCCCCGACAAAAGTTATGCGTCGCATAACATTATTCAGGTAGTTTTCGGTTGTTTTGCCGGGACGCAACCCGGGGATAAACCCGCCCTGCTTTTGCAAACTTTCCGCCAAATTCTGCTGTTTGAAGATGATGTCGGTATAGAAGAAAGTGAATGCCGCCACCATCAGGAAATACGTTATCCAGTAGGGCCAGGCACCGGGTCGCGGGCTGAACCATTGCACGGTGAAGTTTGCCATCGAAGCGAGGAACGGTGATGTTGAGTTGGCAAAGAAACTTCCAATTGAACTCGGGAAAATTAAAATTGACTGCGCAAAAATCAGCGGAATCATACCGGCGCTGTTCACACGCAGCGGTACATGGGTACTTTGCCCGCCATATACTTTATTGCCGCGCACTCGCTTGCCATACTGCACCGGAATACGGCGTTGACCTTCGCTGACGATGACGATACCCAAAATGGTGATAACCGTGATGATAGAGAAGGCAATCAGCAAGAAATACTGCTGCAATTGAATAAACTGCCAAATTCTACCGGGCAACTGCGCCACAATGCCACCAAAGATGATGATGGACACCCCGTTACCGATGCCGTCTTCGGAAATCAATTCACCCAACCATACCGCAAATAAACTCCCTGCGGTCATTGAAACGATGATAGCGGTTGTGCCCAACGGGTTAACGGTAAACCCAAAGTTGCTGATGATACCGGGGATGCTCTGTTGGATAATGACAACTTGCCCGTATGCTTGCAATGCCGCCAACGGTACGGTAAGCCAATGGGTGTATTGGTTGATTTTCTTTTGCCCCTGCTCGCCTTCTTTTGACAATTCTTCTAATGCGGGAATCATCGGGGTGAGCAATTGCAAAATGATGGATGCGGTAATGTAGGGGTAAACCCCGGTGGCAAGCACAGAAAATTGTCTCAACACCCCGCCGGACAGCAAATCCAAAAACTGCAAAATGTCGGCGCCGGCAGACCCGCCGGTTAAAAACTGGTTGAGCACTTCGCGGTCAACCCCCGGCACCGGTATTTGCGAGGCGGCGCGATAGACAATCAATATCAGCAACGTAAAAACTATTTTCCGTCGCAGGTCCGGCAGTATAAATGCGTTTTTTACGGCTTGAAGCATGAGTATCCTCTGCTGGTTAATTTGGCGCTATCGCAATTTTGGACGCGCCGGTTTGGGCAAAATTTCGTATGTTCCGCCGGCGGCTTCAATTTTTGCGCGCGCCGCTTTGGAAATACGATGAGCTTTAATGGTTAATGGTTTTTCCAGTTCACCATCGGCTAAAATGGCGACGGCTTTGGCAGATTTTTTGACGATGCCGACGTTTTGCAGGGTTTCCAGTGATACTTCGTCGTTCGCCTCAAAATATTTGTTCAACCGTCCCAAGTTGATGGGTACAAATTCAATACGCCAAATGTTGGTAAAACCAACACCGCGAGCAAACGGCAAGCGGCGCACCAACGGCAACTGACCCCCTTCAAAATACGGTCCTTTGCCGCCACCGGAACGAGCGCCCTGCCCTTTGGTGCCGCGTCCGGCTGTTTTGCCGCCACCGGCGCTGTGTCCGCGCCCCACACGCTTGCGAGACTTGGTGCTGCCGGGAGCCGGTCGTAAATCGTGTAATTTCATTGCCAACCTCCATAAAGCCGATTAGGCATCGACTTCATCCACTTTTAACATGTGCGATACTTTGTTAATCATCCCGCGGATGACAGGCGTGTCGCTGCGTACCACGGTTTGCCCCATTTTGCGCAAGCCGAGTGATTGAACCACTCGCTTTTGCCGCTTTGAATAACCGATGGGGCTTTTTACCAGTGTTACCTTCAATTTTTTATCAGTCATGCTTTCTACTCCAGAAGGGCTGCACTTTGCTGACCGGCACGCCCCGCCGCCGCGCCACTTCTGCCGGGTCTTGCATTTCGGTTAAGCCTTTCATGGTGGCTTTGACCACGTTCAAAATGTTGGCGCTGCCCTGACTTTTGGTCAAAATGTCGCGGATGCCTGCCGCTTCTACCACTGCGCGCACGCCACCGCCGGCAATAACGCCGGTACCCGGAGAAGCCGGTTTCAAAAAAACCTGTGCACCGGCTTGACGGGCGGTAATTTCGTGCGGTACGGTTGTGCCAATTAAGGGAATTTGGCGCATGGTACGGCGAGCACGTTCAGAGGCTTTGCGGATGGCTTCGGGTACTTCTCGGGCTTTCCCCACGCCAATGCCCACTTTGCCTTTGTTGTCGCCAACAACAACCAATGCGCGGAAACTGAACCGCCGCCCGCCTTTAACCACTTTTGCGGTACGGGCGATGTGCACAACGCGCTCATCCAGTTCTTCTATTGCATCTTCAAATTCACGTTTTGCCATTATTCCTCCACCATTGATGCCCAATACGGTATCGAGCATCGTTTGGTTACTGCTCTGTTAAAAGTCTAGCCCGGCTTCTCTTGAAGCTTCTGCCAATGCTTGCACACGCCCTTGGTATCTAAACCCGCCGCGGTCGAAGACCACTTTGGTTACACCGGCTTCTTTGGCGCGTTCGGCAACCAGTTTGCCCACCACTTTTGCCTGTTCGGTTTTGTTTTTTCCGGCAACCAGTTCTTTGGCGGCTCGGTCAATGGTTGATGCCGAGACAAGTGTTATTCCGCGGGTATCGTCAATTATTTGGGCAAAAATGTTCCCTAAACTGCGATACACGTTCAAACGGGGACGCTCCGGCGTGCCGAACACGGTTTTTCGCACACGAGCATGGCGTTTTTCTCGAGCAAGACGTTTTTTCAATCGCTTTGCCATATTTACTCTCCAACTTTCCTGTGATTATTTAGCCTTGCCAGCTTTACCGGCTTTGCGTCGTATCTTTTCGCCTTTGTACCGAATGCCTTTGCCTTTGTATGGCTCGGGTGGGCGGGTGCGGCGAATGCGAGCGGCAATTTCACCAACCACGGCTTTGTCAATACCTTTTACGGCAAGGTTTCGCCCGCCTTTTTCTACGGTGAATTCTATGTTTTCTTCCGGTTCAAACACTACCGGATGCGAATAGCCCACGTTCAAAACCAAGTTTTTACCGTCCATTGTAGCACGATACCCCACGCCTTCAATTTGTAATTCGCGGGTAAAGCCCTGACTCACGCCGATGACCATGTTGTTTATCAAGGCGCGTACCAGCCCGTGCAATGCCCGGTGGTGTCGCTGGTCGGTGGGACGAGAAACTTTTACTTGGTTATCTTCTACCACCACGGAAATATCCGGTGAAAATGATTGTGTCAATTGCCCCTTGGGACCCTTTACGGTTACTTCGTTATTTTTTATCGTAACGGTTACGCCGTTTGGCAGGGGAATTGGTATTTTTCCGATTCTAGCCATTTTTTTCTACCCCCTTACCACACATAACACAGTATTTCGCCGCCGATGCCCAATTTTCGGGCTTTTCTGCCGGTCATCACGCCTTTGGGGGTGGTAAGAATGGCAACACCCAAACCACTGCGTACCCAGGGGATGTTATCGCGTTTGGTATAAACCCGACGTCCGGGTTTGCTGACGCGCTTTAATCCGTTGATGACCAACCGCGGATGGCGTTCGTTGGTATATTTTAACGTTATTTCCAATGTTTTTTGCGGCGTGGTCGGTTTGACGTTAAAGCCTTTAATGTAGCCTTCATCCAATAAAATTTGGGCAATAGCGGCTAACATTTTGGAACTAGGCATAACCACGCGCTGTTTTTTTGCCATACCGGCGTTTCTAATGCGCGCCAGCATATCGGCAATAGGATCTGTTACAGGCATACTACGGTTCTCCTTTACAAGTGAGCAGTATCAGGTGCTCTGACTTACCAACTTGACTTTACGACTCCCGGAATTTGACCTTCGTTTGCCAATTCGCGGAAGCAGATGCGGCACAAGTCGAATCGCCGCATATAACCACGCGGGCGACCGCAACGGCTGCAGCGGTTTCGTACACGGGTGGGGTATTTGCGGTGTTTTTCGCGGTTAATCATTGATTTTTTTGCCATAAACGGTTAACTCCTTTTTACAAAGGGCATGCCCAGCAAATCAAGCAATTTACGCCCTTCTTCATCTGAATTGGCTGTGGTGACGATGGTTACTTCCATTCCCCGAATTTTGTCGATTTTGTCGTAATCAATTTCGGGCCACACCAGTTGTTCTCTAAACCCCAGGGTGTAGTTGCCGCGCCCGTCGAAACTATTGGGGGAGATGCCGCGGAAGTCGCGTTTACGCGGCAGGGCAACGCTCACCAGCCGGTCAAAAAAGTCCCACATCCGTTTGCCGCGCAGGGTTACTTTCACCCCGATGGGGTTTCCGGCGCGCAAGCGGAAGGTTGCAATTGATTTTTTGGCGCGGGTGATAACCGGTTGTTGCCCGGTTATTTTGCGGATGTCTTCCACCGCGCTATCAAGGTATTTGCTGTTTTGAAGTGCTTCACCAAGCCCAACGTTGACGACAATTTTTTCCATACGGGGCACTTGCATAACGTTTTTGTAGCCAAATTCGTCCATCAGGGCTGGTACCACTTCGGTTTTGTATTTATCTAGCATTCTCGGCATAAAACACCTCGGTCAGTACCGGTTTAGTCAATGGTTGCGCCACAGCGTTTGCACACGCGCTGTTTTGCGCCACCTTCAATTTCAATTTTTACCCGTGTGGGTTCTCCACAACTGGGGCAAACCAACATTACATTTGAAATGTGTATCGGAGCCTCAAATTCAATGATACCGGTTTGGGTTCGTGTTTCGCTGACGGGGCGTTGGTGTTTTTTCACCATCCGCACCCCGGAAACCACAACGCGGTCTTTGTTGGGGTTGCGACGGGCAGGCTTACCCCGCCGAGAAGGGTCGTAGCCCTTTCTCACTTCCATTACTTCGCCCTGAGCACCCAAGTCGTTACCGGCAATAACTTGAACGGTGTCTCCTTTTCTTATTTTCTGCATACTAAAAACTCCTCACGGCTGATTGTTTTGGACACCGATTTTATAAAACTTCCGGCGCCAGCGAAACGATACGCATAAACCCTTTTTCACGAAGTTCGCGGGCGACAGGTCCAAAAATGCGTGTTCCTTTCGGCGAGCGACCGTCGTTGTCCAAAAGTACAGCTGCGTTTTCATCAAATCGAATGTACGAACCATCGCGGCGACCGACTTCTTTTTTGGTGCGAACGATAACGGCTTTAACGATGTCGCCTTTTTTTACGCCGCTGTGGGGGGCGGCTTGTTTTACGGTAGCGGTAATAACATCACCCAAACTGCCGTACCGGCGTTTGGAACCGCCGGTTACTTGAATACACAAAATTTCTTTTGCGCCCGTGTTATCTGCAACTTTTAATCTGCTCTCTTTTTGAATCATTGTGCTCTCCCAAGTTTTGCTGTTGAGCCTGCACTATCGCTGAGCGCGCTCTAAAATTTCGGTCATCACCCAGCGTTTCTCTTTGCTCAACGGGCGAGATTCAACGATTTTTACGGTGTCACCCACGGCTGCCTGATTTTCTTCATCGTGAGCCTTGTATTTTTTGCTGAGACGGATGACTTTGCCGTACAAGGGATGGCGCTTGGTGCGGCTTACGCTAACGACGATTGTTTTATCCATTTTGTCACTGATAACGCGACCAACCAATGTTTTTCGATTTTGTTGTGCCATATTACACCTCTAATGCTTGCGCTTTTTGGCTAGCCACAGTTTTCAAGCGAGCAATCTCTTGTTTAACCACTTTCACGCGGTTGTAATCTTTTAGTTGTTTGCTGGCAAGTTGAAACCGCAGGTTAAACAATTCTTGATGCGCTTCTTGAATTTTCTGTTCAATTTCTTCCAATGAAAGTTCTCTGATTTCGTTGGCAAACATTACTGCACCCCCTGCCGAGTGATAAACTGGGTCTT